>JAOUPN010000386.1 GCA_029879905.1 Nitrospira sp.
CAATGTGGTGGATGATGATCTGCCCACGAGCCGAGACTTTCTCCGTCTCTACAAGCGGCAGGTGAGATCTTTTCGATCGTTCTATGTGCCCCATGCCGTCAGTTATGTATTCTGTAAGCTGTGGGAAGAGTATTCCACGTGGTCGCACGGCCAATTGCCGCCGGTCTTCAACAGCCATCGATGGCATGTGGAGATGAAGCGCACGGCTTATAGTAATGAGAAATTGAAGGCTCGGCTGGGTTGGAAGCCGACCGTATCAATGGAAGAGGGGCTGAAGCAGTTTTTCCAAGGGTGCCGGGAGCAAGCACGTCATGCTTAAGGTCGCGATCGTCGGGTGCGGAAAGATTGCCGATGCCCATGCCGCACAGATTCAACGTATCGGTGGCGCAGAGATCGTGGCCGTGTGTGACACGGAACCGCTCATGGCCAGGCAATTGGCTGAACGATATCAGGTTAAGCAGCAATTCGTTGATCTTGAACGTTTGCTCAGCGAGGCAAGGCCGGATGTGGTCCACATCACGACGCCGCCGGAGAGTCACTTCACGCTCACCGCCATGTGTTTGGAGCAGGGCTGTCACGTTTATGTGGAAAAGCCGTTTACGCTCAATTATCCGGAGGCTCAACAGCTCATCGCACTGGCCGAACAGAAAGGGCTTAAGGTCACGGCCGGCCATGATGCGCAGTTCGGTCATGCGGCCAGGCGCATGAGGGAACTCGTGCAAAGCGGGTATTTAGGGGGTGATCCGGTTCATCTCGAAAGCTACTACTGTTATGAATTGGGCGATTCCAGTTACGTCCGCGCCCTCTTAACCGATAAACAACATTGGGTACGTCGTCTGCCGGGAAAGCTCTTGCACAATATCATCAGCCACGGCGTGGCGAAGGTCGCGGAATTTTTACGGGGCGATTCACCCCAGGTCATCGCACACGGGTTTGTCAGTCCGTTCCTACAACGGATGGGAGAATCGGAACTGGTCGACGAGTTACGGGTAATTATTCACGATGAACAGGACACGACGGCCTATTTTACGTTCTCGTCGCAGATGAGGCCGGTGTTGCACCAACTGCGAGTGTACGGTCCGAAGAACGGATTCGTAATCGATCAGGATCAGGAGACGCTCATTCGGCTTTCAGGAAAGAGGGGGAAGAGTTATCTCGAGAAATTCGTGCCTCCCATCGAGTATTCACGGCAATATCTGAAGAACCTATCGATGAACATGAGCGCCTTCCTGAAGCGTGATTTTCACATGAGCGCCGGTATGTACTATCTGATCGAGTCTTTCTATCGGTCAATCACCCAGGGAACATCAGTCCCAATATCCTATAGGGAGATACTGATAATTGCTAAGTTGATGGATGATATCTTTGGGCAAGTGAATGAGAGAAATGAGCAACCTGCATCTCAGCGTACAGCATCTAGAATTAAGGTGGTGTCGAGGTAGTTGGTCATGATCGTTAGTGAGCATGAAGTCAAGATTTATGGCCGACTCATTCGTGTAGCTGCGCTGTCAGCTGATACCTACGAGTTTCTCACTGATCCTGAAGGGGCAGTGGAAGAACTGAGACAGTGTGGCGAACGGATTGATCTCTTTACCTTTATGCAGAAACTTCCAGATACGATGCCGAAATATGCTTTTCCCATGGAATGGGATAATCTTGCCGTCCTGCCGGTTACCACATTCGATCAGTGGTGGACAAAACAAATTAACGACAAGACAAGGAATATGGCCAGGCGAGCCGGCAAAAAAGGCGTCGAGATTCGCACTGTGGACCTTGACGAGGACTATATCAAGGGTGTTTGGGCCATTTATAACGAATGTGAGGTCAGGCAGGGGAAAAGGTTCCCGCATTATGGGAAGGATTTGCAGACTGTCCATAAGATGATGGCGACCTTTCTTGATCGAAGTGTCTTCATGGGTGCTTATTTCGAAGGGCAATTGATTGGATTTGCCAGATTGCATTGCGATGTGACCAGGACCCAAGCAGGTTTGTCTTCGATTCTATCCTTGTCGCTACATCGGGATAAGTCCCCTACAAATGCATTGGTGGCTGAAGCGGTGCGTCATTGTGCGACTAGTGGCATTCCGTACCTGGTCTATTCGCGTTATAGCGATGGAAATAAAGAACGTGATAGCCTGATGGATTTTAAAGATCACAATGGGTTTCAACGTGTGAATTTGCCGCGATACTATGTCCCTTTAACAAAGCGCGGGGCCGTTGCCTATCGGCTGGGATTACATAAGCGGTTGGTTGAGCATATCCCTGAGTCGGTCCTCGCTAAGCTGAGATCGATTCGGAAGAATTGGTACAGCAAGAAGTCTCTGGTTGCTTCGGAATAACCTTTGGGGATTGGAACAATTCCTCATGATGATCACATTAAACAGGAACTGACCCATGAACGCTGGTAGGGCATCACGAGAAATTGCATTCGACTGCAGATTTTTCCGAGGGGATCGTCCCTGCTCATTCCACAAAGCTACCGGGGTGCTTTGCCCATGCGACCATTACCAGAAGGTCGAAGAGCGCATCCTGGTCATCAAGCTTGACGCAATCGGAGATGTGTTGCGCACCACGGCCTTACTTCCTCCTTTGGCGGAGGTCTATCCGCAGTCGTCCATCACCTGGATTACCAGACGCGAGGCTAGGCCATTGCTGGAGCAAAATCCCTACATATCAGACATCATTGAGTATGGGCAGGATGCGTTGCTGCAATTGGGTGTACGGGAGTTTGATCGAGTGATCAACCTTGACGCAGGGAAGACCAGCGCGGCATTGGCGACGGCTGCCCATGCTTCGAGGAAAGACGGGTTCGTTCTCGACCCTAAAGGCTACGTTCAGGCGACCAATGAGGCGGCGCAAGTTTGGCTTGAAATGGGAGTCTTTGACGACCTGAAGCGGAAGGGAACAAGACCCTATCAAGATATGATGGCGGACATCATCGGTCTCTCGGGAAAGCCGCATCGGTATGTGCTGCAGTTAACAGATGACGAACGAGAGCGGGGCAGGGGACATCTGATGAAGTTGGGAGTAGATTTCTCCCGTCCGATTATCGGTTTGAATACAGGGGCCGGACGACGGTGGGAACTGAAACAATGGAGAGAGGAAGGCTATCTTGAGCTGATTGAACGGATCGCGAAAAAACAACCAGCGCAGTTTGTCCTACTCGGGGGGCCTGAGGAACGAGAACGTCATCGACGGTTAATTGCTAGATCTACCGTTCCTCTCATTGACGCCGGCTGCGATAACCCTCTTCGTCACTTTGCATCCGTGGTCGGATCCTGTCACCTCGTAATCACGGGTGACACCCTGGCCATGCATATGGCGTTGGCATTAGAGCGGCGGACGATCGTGTTATTTGGTCCGACCAGCGCTCCTGAGATTGAACTGTACGGCTTAGGTGAAAAAGTCGTCCCGCAGATGGAATGCCTGAGTTGCTATAAACCGACCTGTGGCTTCTCTCCGAATTGCATGGATTTGATCAGCACCGACATGGTGGAAGCAGCTGTCGACCGGCAATGGCCTCACATCATACCCCTGGTTGATCCCACCAGACAGGCGAAGGCCGTCTGACAC
>JAOUPN010000387.1 GCA_029879905.1 Nitrospira sp.
GAATGAGACCCTTCGCCGCGCCCATCTGGAGCACGGGTACAGTTTGTCCGAGATCGGGCGCGCCGTCTCCCTGCACTATTCCACGGTGAGTCGCATCGTGAGTGCGCAAGAGCGCGAGGATGCACAAAGCAAGATCTGACCCCTATACTTTACGACGTGCGATTCTTCTGCGGGGTGCGGCGAGTACTGATCCCCTGTTGATTCGGGCCGCACAAACCACGGGCACCGGATCTGGTGGCGGCTATGCGGTGCCGGATGCGGCAATGGCCCCGCTGGTCGAAGCCATGAAAACAGTTGGGGGGCTGCTCCCGTACGCCACGATTGTCCCCTCGCAAAGCGGCGCGGATCTTCCCATCCCTACCGACAATGAAACGGCCATGGAGGGAGAGATTATTACCGAAAACTCCCAGCACAACGAAGGCGACGTCACGCTGTCGCAAGTCGTTCTGCAAAGCTTTCTCTACTCCTCAAAAATTATTCGCGTGTCGGTTCAATTGATGGACGATGCCGGGTTCGATTTTGGGGCCTATGTCCTCCGCAAGCTTGGCGAGCGGATCGGCCGTATTACCGCGAAGCATTGGATCGTCGGCTCAGGGGCTTCTCAGCCTCGGGGGATCGTCACAGCCGCGTCGGTGGGAAAAACTGCCGCGAGCGCAACCGCTGTGACCTATGATGAACTCGTCGATCTGTTGCACAGCGTCGATCCGATCCATCGTCAGAATGGGACATGGCTGGTGTCCGATACGACATTTGCGGAATTTCGCAAGTTGAAAGATGCGCAAAACCGTCCGCTGTATGGCGAGCTGGCCAATACCGAACCCAACATGCTGCTCGGCCACAAAGTCAGCATCGATCCGAACATGCCGAGCATGGCTACCGGCCAGAAGGCGATCATCTTTGGAGATCTGAAGTCATACTATGTGCGACTGGTCAGAGGTCCGCGTGTTCTGCGTCTTGAAGAACGCTATGCGGACTTTGCACAGTTGGGTTTTCTGTCCTTCCTGCGTGCGGACGGAGACCTTGTAGACGGCGGTGGCGGGGCGGTCAAGGCTATTCAGATGGCGTAACAACTCGGGCCGGCGAGAGAGTGACACGGCGGCGGGGGGCGCCGAAAAGGGACGAGGGGTCTCGCCGGCTACCTGGTTCCCCTCTTCCTCCCCCACTTTTGATGACAGCACGATAAGGGAGACCACATGGAACCGATTGGCCATTTACTCGAAGAAGTGAAAATCACGAAACTCAATGATGCGTCGGCGGCAGGGGTCACGACGATCAATTCTGCCGTAGTCGATATGCAGGGCTTCGATGGCGTCGTGTTTTTGACGAACGCGGGCACGATCGCGGCAACAGGAACGGCGGCTGTGAAGGTACAGCAAGATACTGTGGTTGGTATGGGTAGTGCGGCAGATCTGGCTGACAGTGGACAATCCTTTGTTGATGCCGACGACAATAAATCAGTGGCAGTGGATGTGAAGCGCCCTCTTGAGCGATATCTGCGCCTCGTGATTTCTCGCGCGACGGCCAACAGCGATTGGGGGCCGATCTGGGCCTTGCAGTACCGGGCGAGACAAGTCCCGGTGTCCCAAGGACTCGATAAACATGAAAAGCATCTCAGTCCGATCGAGGGGACGGCATAATCCTTGGCGGCTGGGCGTCGGCATTGCGGCGCTGGCGTTAAGCTAGCGCCGCCTCTGGCGGATGCAGCCTGGTAGGGACTTCAGCGCAGCATCTTTACACGCGCATTCCTGGTCTTCGTCAAACCATCCACCTGCCCGCAGCCTGCGCAGAGTATGCGGACCATTGGTCTCTACTGCAGGTCTCGCTTGCCGCGTCTGATTGTCCTGGAGTTCCGAACGCCAAGATTCTCAGAATGAGTGAATCGTGAAATTACAGGAGGTCCCTCATGGCAGAGCGTGAATTGGCTGTCGTGTTGAGGTTTTGACGGATCAGTACATGGCCGATGGAAACTTGAGTTCGTCCGAACGCTGGGCAGGCCTGAACTGCCACTCACTGCCTCGGCGAGAAAGCATCTTTGGCACATATGGCAATTCCTGAGTCGCTGATAAATTGTTTCTCCAATGCCTAAAGAGCAATTCTACGAGGAGTTTAACGATTGATCAGCGGTTCATTGGGAGGAGGTTGCTCTGGCAAGCTGTATCTCTGATGCCGAGGTGGTCTTCGATTCCTTGCCTAAGGGATGTTGAATTCGCCACTTTCCATTCTTGTTTTTATCTCTTGCTGATCCGACGTATAGAGATTGATCCAGAGTCCAAAGCCACGATGCTGCAGTCGGTAGATGCCGCGCTCACCTTCCTTTGAGAGGATAATCTTGCGTCTCAGTAGGGCGTGGATTGCATTGTCAAGCGTGGTGGTTTTGCCTCGAAACTTTGATCGAATATGTGCTTTGGATATCCAGAGGTCTCCATTGGCCGCCATGATTCTAAGAACTTGGCGATAACTGTCTTTTTGGATCTTGTTATAGAAGTTGTCGCGGTAGTAGCGGTCGCCAATTTTCTCCATTGCGCCCATTGCGCCAAACGCACCGCGAAAAACATCGTCTCGATCAATTTTCAAGTCCTTGTCGGTGTCAAACGCCGAAAATCCGAATTGTTGTATGAAGTGGGGGTACCCCTCCGATAAGAAAGTTAAAGCCTGTCGCCCACCGTCATCAATCGATGTTTTATCGTCATTCTGTTCATTCGCAACTTCAAGAGCACGGTCGATCACTCGATTGACTTCATCTGCTGAGAGTGCATCGAGCGGCAGTTCATCAAAAATTCTCAATGATGAAGGATGGCTATCACGGAGCACCTCTCGAAGAGTGGTCATGCCTGCCAGGCCGATCATGAGGTGATCACATCCGGCACGCCCTACTCGTTCAGACAACAACTTTAAAAAAGAACCGAGACGTAGCGACTTCGGGGCATTGTCTGCTTCATCGATCAGGATAAGAACTCCATCGTACTTTGCTCCAAAGATTGAAGTAGCATCTGGATCCGTCAGGCGGGAGGTTGTATTTGCAAGGGAATAAGCAAATTGGTCATACAAGGTTTCTGGATCGATAGGGGTATCCTTGCTGTTAAGACTGACTCCGCAGGCTTCGACCCGCTGAAGAAATTCCCAGCAAATTTTTATATAGGACCGAGCGCGTTCTGCTTCAGAAAATTTGCGTTGTAACCCGAGCTCCACGCGACGAATAAGGCCAAGATCTGTTGTCGAGGAGTCAATATCCAGATCTACGACCAAGAAATTAACTTTGTCGGTTCCACCCCCAATTGGAATGCGTCCTTCGGCGACCCATTTGAAATACTGAAGAAGGGAGGTCTTACCGATCCCGCGTTCGCCAGTCAGCATGAAGTTTTTGGGTCTACCAGCTCGCGTCTGCATTAAAGACTGCTCAAGTGCATCGACCTGATGTAAGCGTCCGGCAAACATGCCTGGCGGGGCTGGTGAGTTGGGAGCGAATGGATTGATGCGAGCCATGGTAGAATCCTTAGTGATAGGCAGTGCTCTATCGAGCATAGCGGTAGAGCAACTTTGGCACCCTAGCAGAACCTTCCTCCCTCTGCA
>JAOUPN010000388.1 GCA_029879905.1 Nitrospira sp.
GCATGCACCGATCGACGATCGACCGGACAATCTTCCGCTGTTGTTCGAATTTCTTGGGATTGAAGGTGACAGGATTCGCATTCCCATAGGAGAGCGGTGAGAGATCGGGAAAGCACTCCGGGTCGTTCAAGACGCTCACGACCCAGAGGTGATCGAACCTCCCTCTTGCCTCCGTGGCAGACTTCGCGTGAAATTTCACGGGTGTGTCATGGCATGCGCGATTGAGCACCGTGACTTCGTCCCGACGGAGGTTATAGGGCTCAACGTGGCGCTGAAGCTCAACGGCTTCAGCCAGCAGACATGGCAGTTCAGCGACCCCTGCTCCGACATAGAGGCTGCGTCCTCCGCGAGTCAGCTTTTTCAAGAGAACCTGGGACAGGTTCGTACCAAGCCGCTCGCAGGGCTTTCGCTTTGCTTGCCAGAATTCATCGCCCCCTTCGTAACAGTAGACTGGACCGAGCTTCTGATAGTCAAGCTGGTCGAAAACGCGGCGGATTTCACGCCGCGTATCTAGTGAAATGTGTTTTCCCATAACCAGATTCCTGCCCTCTCTTGACCGAGTGTGTAGCCAGGTCTATAAGGTACGTACTATGTCGAGGAGAACACCAGCCATTACGCGTAAGCTTGATGTTCGTGAAGTGCCTTCGTACGGCTTTGCCGAAGCTGCGCAATATCTCCGTATTCCCAGAACAACCATACGAGACTGGGTCACGGGCCGGTATTTCGAAGATGCCGGTGGCCGTCGCTTTTCCAAGCCGATCATTGCTTTGGCCGACCCAGCGGCACGGTCGCTGTCATTCATGAATCTGGTCGAGATTCATGTGCTTGACGCGATTCGCCGAGAATACAACATCCCGCTAGAAAAAGTACGAAAGGCTGTTGCCTATCTGTCCAGGCAATTTCCTTCCAAGCATCCGCTGGCGGACCGCGAATTTGAAACCGACGGCCTCGACCTGTTCATCCAGAAGTTCGGGCAGCTGATCAATATCTCACAAGCCGGACAGCTGGCCATGAAAGATGTGCTTCAGACCCATCTGCAACGCATTGACCGCGATCTCTCCGGCACTCCTGTCCGGCTGTATCCATTCACCCGAAAACGGGAGTCTCGTGAGGATCCACGTGCTGTCGTCATTGATCCACAGGTATCGTTCGGGCGCCCTGCGTTAGTGGGGACTGGAATCCCTACGGCTGTAATTGCGGAACGGTACAAAGCCGGCGAATCGATGGATGCGCTCGCAGATGACTATGGACGCCAGCGGTTCGAAATTGAAGAAGCCATCAGGTGCGAACTCGCCCTCGAAGCTGCCTGAACTTCCCGTCTTTTTTCTCGATCGCTCACTCGGGAAGAAATGCATCGCGACTGCTCTCCGCGAAGCGGGGGCAATCGTCCATATTCACGACGACTATTTCCCTCCTGATGCCAAGGACGAAGAGTGGTTATCTAGTGTTGGGCTGAAGGGCTGGGTGGTCCTTACCAAAGACCATCGCATCCGATACCGAGACCTTGAGCGAACCGCTCTGATGCAGGCAGGCGTCGGGGCGTTTATCCTAACCGCCGGCGATCTTCAAGGTGGCGAGATGGCTCGCATCTTTGTGGACGCGCTTCCTGCGATTACGAGGTTCATCAACAAGCACAAGAAACCCTTCATTGCGAAAATCGGGCGAATGGGTTCCGTTTCGATGTTGTTTCAATGAACAGGGATCTAACTGCCTACAATCTCCTCCTTATAGGTCATCATGGAACGCGAGATGTGGTAGAGGTTGGAAAAGCCAGCCACGGGGACGACCGTTACAGGGACCATGTTGCTCAGAAAAGGCGCTAAAGGATCAGTCCTGACAGTGTTCTCGCCCAATGGTCCAATTGTACAAGAGGTGGCTGATATCTGCTTGGAGGCGGCATCTGCGAATAAAAGGTTCCTGACACCGTTTACCCTTCAGTTTTTCTGGAATCCTCGGCGCCTTGAGTGGGACCTTCAATATTCAAGGCAAAACATTAGGTGGTTGTGGATTTGGTTCCCATCGACCTGTTTTCTCATTGTTCATAAATTGGATTGCAATGGTCTTGTCTCTCTTGTCATTAAGTGTACGATAACGAAATTCAAAGCTTCGTGCCACCACCTCGTCTTCACTTATACGGACGGAGATTATCTGAATGTCAGGATAAAGCTGCTCAAATTGCAGTTTTGCCTGAGATAGTCCTACGCGGTTGTCTGAACAAGAAACTAACAAGAGACATACGGCGATAGAGAGTGAACGATATAGCATGGCTTTTGTTGTCGCGAATAATTTAGCCTGCAGACTTCTATGGTCGTGCTCTAACGCGCTACTTGCTGGCAAGAGATTTTTGCGAGTAGTCGAGTAGTTGTCAACATCAATCCTACTACCGTGTCGGCGTGTTACGCCGACTGGCATCATTCCATTGAGGTGTTTGGTTGAATGAGTTGAGGCGTGACGTCTCGGAGGGAGAATCTCAGAAAGCTGTGCCGGTCGACCTCAGGATTTTCTCTTCGACTGGAAGCCGATGCGGCGCTGGGGTGTATCGGCAGGTGGCTGTAAGAGTGGGAGGAGTTTCTCATACAGATCAACCAAAGCGGTATCGTGTTCGATCAAGGTCTTATCGATCTCGGCAAGGCGTTTGAGAATGGTTTGATTGGCTGCGATCTGTTCACGCAGGCGGACAAATGCCCGTACCACAAACACGCTCATCGAGACGGCTTTCGGGCTATTGAGAACCGTGGCCGCCATAATCGCCCCGTGTTCGGTAAAGGCCAGCGGCAGAGATCTGGAAAACTTCAGGCGCGCAAGGTGGTCACAATTTGTGACCACCTCCAGCCGTTCCTTGGCATTTAACCGAAAAACGAAGTCGTCGGGAAACCGGTCAGAGTTACGTCTGACCGCTTGATTCAAGGCTTTGGTGGGAACGTCATAGAGGGCTGCGAGATCAGCGTCGATAATGACTTTGTGTCCACGGATTGTCAGGATCATGGATTCAAGCGGCTTGATCTGTTTCATGGCAACCCCTTCCCAATGCAGCTGAGGATACGGATCTTCCGTTCTGCTCTGAGCCGGTCGAGTCGGTCGAGACAATCGCTCGGCAAGGGAATGGTCAGTCTGCATCGACGTCGCAGTTGGCGCAGATGCTCGTACTCCCGCCACACGGTTTCATTCTCGTTGAAGTGGTTGGCGAGCCCTTGACCATCGATGAACGACTTCATGATCTGTTGCTTTTACAAGAAAGCGTATTAGCCAGATAGTTTACCAAACTTAACGATGGCACGCTATGCATCAAGCACTCTGGCCAGAGCTTTCACTGTAGCTGTGACGGCATCGGCGACGGAGGCCATGAAGTTCAGGTTTAATGTATCGATGGTATCGGTGGGTCTATGATAATTCGGGTTACGGAAGTTGGCCGTATCGGTCAGCATGACGGCGGGGAAGCCCTGCTCCCAAAAGGCTGTGTGATCGCTCCGCCTGGTATCCGGTAAGACTTCTCCGTTGCCCGGTACGACAAGCGGGACGATAGGTATGTGCATCCCCATGGTGCGGCTCACGGCTTGCGTCAAA
>JAOUPN010000389.1 GCA_029879905.1 Nitrospira sp.
GCTGTGTTATTTTGGCGATTCTGAACAAAGCGAGGCTCGACAGTGGGTACCGATTCGAGCCCAGCAACTTGCAGAACAAATCCCAACTCCACATCGCTTTGACTGACGTCAACTGTAAATTCCCCTTGACGACAATTCTTTCTACCGTCCTTTGGTAACATCCTTCTTATAGCGTAAGCCCCTCTGGGATGCCCCCCCTATAGGGGGGGCGAAATTGTGGACTTTATTTGTCCTGATTTTTCCGTTTCTTGGCCTCTTCGGCTCGGTAGCTGGGTACGTTTAATTCTAGGACCACGCTGTGGTGCACCAGTCGGTCAATGGCCGCAGCGGTGGTCATGGGGTCCTTGAATATGACTTCCCATTTTGAGAACGGCAGATTGCTTGTAAGCAGCATGCTGCCTCGTTCATAGCGATGGGCCAGCAATGTAAACAGCACCTCCATCTCGTCTCTGTCCTGCTTTACGTAGCCGAAGTCATCAATCATAAGAACTTCGAATCGGGAGAGCTTCTTGAGCAGTTTATCCAGCTCAAGCTCCCTTTTGGCTCGTAACAGTTGCTGAACAATCAAATCACATGTGCTGAAGTAGACCCTGCGACCCTGGCGGGCCAGTTCATGGCCTATTCCACACAACAAGTGTGTCTTGCCGCTGCCGGGATTGCCGAAGGCGAGCAGATTCTCGCATCTGTTCACGAACGAGCCCTCCTGGAGCAGCTTGACTTGCTGGCGTATTCTCAGGGGCAAACGCTCGAGATTGAAGTTCTCCAACGTCTTTTCCATCGGAAGCTGCGAGGCCTTGACCAGGCGGACGATCTTGTTGGCCCTGCGGACATCGCATTCTATCTGGGCCAGTTCATGTAGATACTGCTCGTAGCTCAGCCCTTCATTCATCGCCTTGACAGCGTATTCGGCGTGGTACTCACGAAACATCGGCAAATGAAGTTCTTTGAGCAGTTCTGTCAGTTGTTTACGCAGATTCCTTTTCATACTGTAAGTACCTCCTGATATTCGAGCAGCAGGTCATAGACTCTCAAATCCACCTGCTCAACCTCCACATCCGTAACCGCCGGTGGCTGCAGACCGGATTTGACCATCGCCTCCACAATGCCAGAATCAATCTGATCTGACCGATTGATTAAAAAACGCAGGCTTTCGTTTACCAGCGTCTGGCTTTCATGGGCCGCCAAGTTGAGGATCTTGAGATAATGCTTATTGCCCTGTTTGGACCCATGCTCAGAGCACAGCAGGTCATAGGCGATTCTGAACTGGCTGGTGGGGAACAGATCGTCCTTGTAGCGGTAGTTCTCGAAGGCTCCAGGCTTGCGGACGAGCCAGTCTATGATGTGACGGTAGTTGATATAGTGGCCGTTCTCACCTCGTAACCTGGGCAGGACTTCAATTCTTCTTTGGGCATACCATACGTCTATGTGACCGGCATATATCCGAGCCTTGACCCGTTCTCCAATGAGTCTGCTGTGCTGAGAGTAACTGTTCTTGAGAACCCGGATGGTGCTGAACCGAGTGACCTTGCACTCTATTTCGGTATAGTCATCATGTCTTTTTCGAGGCAATCGATACAGCAGGACCAATTCCTCCTTGAGTCGCTCTCCACGGCCGCTGTTGAGCTGATCGAAAAGCTTTTGGAGGAATTGCTCATATTCATCACGACTGGCAAAATCTCTGCTGCCCCGGAGCATAAGGGCCTGATCTACCGTCTTCTTGAGCCGATCATGACGTTTCTCAATATCGCCGTTCTCATTCGGACAGCCCGGCTGGATCTTGTGGCTTTCGAAGCCATAGTGCTTTGCTAGGCCCTGATAGTTGGCGGTAAAGACCTCTGGATTACCGACCGGATTAACCGCACTGGTCAAATTGTCGGTTCGGTGATACTTCGGGACCCCGCCGAGCTTCCAGAGAGCGTTCTGCAGACCCGCACCGAGGCTTTCATAGCTCTCCGAGAAGCAGATTGTGCCGGTCTCCCAATTGGAGTAGCACAAGACAAAGTGGTACAGCATGTGGTCGAAGGGAATCCCATTGATGGTGACGCCCAAAGATTTCATCCGGGTGAAATCCGATTCGCACCATTCGCCGGGAGTATAGACTTGAGGGAAGAAGACCTCGTTGCCCGGCCCTTTCAGGGCCCGCCACAGCTTTACTCGCCGTTGGAATGTGCGTAATTGGCCATCCTGGTACTTGCCCGGATGTTCTCGTTGGAGCACCTCGAAGAGCGTCTTGGCTTCGATACCGTCATTGTTCTCGAGAACCTCCTCGGCCCAACGCCAATCGTCTGGATCGAACGGGTCCGGGCGGGTTCGCCAGTCATGGATCACCTTGCACTGGCTGGGCAACTTGCCCGATCTACGGTACTTGCGGGCGGTTTTTTCACTCATCCCGGCCTTGGCGGCCGCTGTTTTGAGCAGTTTCTCTTGGTTGACCAGCTTCATAAGCATTCTTACCTGATTGTCCGTAACCATCTGGATCTCCTTGACATAAGGAAAAGCCAGATAGTCTACCGGCTCTCAAATTGAACCGGTAATTCTATTTGTCGTTGAACGGTAAGAATGATTGTCGCTGATCAAATACTCTGCCTGCGCCCTTTTTCTTAGGAAAAGCCTTGAAAAATGTGGGATTTTGTGATAGTCTATAAGGTGTGAGACTATGAACTCGTGCCGAGTCGTCGATGGACCGTTTTAGGAGTGGGTGGGGAGGATGCGGATCGAGTCGAAACAGCAGTAGGGCAACTTAGGGCTACAGGCCTGGTTTTATTATATAAATGTACTCAGTATATGAGTAATAGCATGGGGGTAGTTAAAACTTAATGGAGGAATAGAGTTATGCAAACTAAAACGAAAACATGGAACGCGATAATTGCGGTGATTTTGGCAATCGCAATGTCCACCGGCGCATACGCGGCCACCATCACAGTGGAAGCGGGTGGAGACATCGCAGCGGCGAACGCGACGGCCGTGGCCGGCGACGTCATCGACATCGCTGCGGGAACCTACGCCATCACGGCGGCGATCGAAATCAAAGACGGCGTAACCTATCAGGGCGCGGGTTCCGCACTGACCATTATCGACTGCGGCGGCGTCACGCGCGCCTTCGTCGGTTGGGGCGACCGCAGTCAAGGCGATGAGCTGCCCTATTCCGAAACGGGCTATCCCGACAACACATCGGGGCCGAAAGGCTGGGTCATTCAGGGACTCTCGATCATAAACGGCGTGGCCGACGATGTCGACAAGAGCGTCCGGCGCGTTGGCGACCCGGCCATTGATCCGGCGCTCACGGCCAATGAGATTTTAGATGCCGATAAGAGCACCGACGGCGGCGGGATACTCCTGGAAAACTACGCCGAAGGTACCTTGATTGACGTGGCCTTTGACAACTGCAACGCCCTGGCAACAGGAGTCGATGCTGCTGATCCCACTGTTGTCACTTATCTGGGCTCCGGCGGCGCGCTGCGCATGGGCTCAGCCACCGCGAATATCGTCGATTGTTCCTTCACGAACAACAACGTGTCCGACGATGGCGGCGCGATCAGCGCGAGCAATCCC
>JAOUPN010000080.1 GCA_029879905.1 Nitrospira sp.
GAATGCGCAGCGGGTGTCGCCGAAGACTCAAAAGGGGCCACGGCTGGCAGGCCGTGGGGCTCCACGTCTCACGAACCGACGGCGGCCGTATTGAGCATCCGCGCGAGAATATTCCGTCGGCAATGAATCAATCGAGCACGACGCTATGATCGAATTCCATCCTAATGCATTGTGTTTCGGTCGTGAGTTTCCTGCGAACGGTGCTCCGTGCGTTGTCCACGTCGACGATCAGAGACTCACCATTAAATTTGAATCAGGCGGATCAGAGGGATGGGCGGAGGAAGTCCCATTCGTCGATCTGACGGTTTCAGCCGGTGGGTTTGATCATGATCAACTCGTCCTGAAATGGATCGGGATTCAAGGAGAGCGGACGCTCTATCTCAAGAACGCCGATGTGATCCGTGCCTTCCGCCGGATGGCACCTGAACATGTGGCCGCTCCCCTTGAACAGGCTGCTGAACATGTCCGGTACGTGCGGCAGCGTCGCCGTATCGTGTGGAGTCTCGTCGGTGGGACTGTCTTCGTGCTGCTGTTGGGATTGTGGTTTGGGGCCGATCTGTTGGTGGAGTCGGCCGTCGAGCGGATTCCCATCGAGTGGGAGCGGAAGCTTGGCGAGTCGGCCTACAAGAATTTCCTGGCCGACCAAGAAATTGTGAAAGAAGGTGCGGCGGTATCCGCGATCGAAGAAATGACGCATCGTCTTATTGCGCAGATCCCCGACAATCCCTACGAATTCGAAGTAACGGTCGTCAAAAGCGACGTGGTGAATGCCTTTGCCTTGCCCGGTGGCTACGTCGTCGTCTTTACCGGCTTGATGAAAAAAGCGGAAAGCGGAGAAGAGGTTGCGGGTGTGTTGGGCCATGAACTGAATCATGTCTTGCAACGGCATGGACTGGAACGGATGGTGAGACAACTTGGATTTGTGGCTCTCGTGTCTATCGTGTTGGGGGATCAGCAAGGTGTGGCCGGGGTCATGAAGCGGCTTGGTGTGGAGTTCATGACGCTCAAATTCGGACGAGAGCAAGAAACAGAAGCGGATATGACGGGACTGCAGTTGCTTGTTCGGGCGAAGATCGACCCATCCGGCATGATCACCTTTTTCCAACGGTTGGCTGAAAAGGACGAAGGACGAATGGAGTGGCTGTCGACCCATCCGATGAGCCAGGGGCGTGCAGAGCGATTGAAAGCCGAGGTGGCTTCCATGCCGAAGATGACACCCACGCCGTTTACGTTCGAATGGGGGATAGTGCGAGAATCGCTGGGAGCGTCTTTGGCTATAGGACAGTGAGTCGCTGGCATTGGAACCTATTCTCTTCAATCATGAGTGTCGATGCGACGTGTAAACGACAACTTGAACAAGGGGACTTTCAGAAGCCAACTTTGATCGCTTGTGTCAGTGAGAGATCACCCCTTGTCGAAAGGGATATATTATGCGAAGAGAAGCCTCAATCACATGGGAAACGGCCCATGATGCTTTCGGCAAAAGCCGGTGCGTTCCGAGACTCTGAATTGAGGCGACGAAACTCTAGGACGAGAGTCCTTTCTGTTTGACCTTCGCTGTCTAGCATTCTCGACAAGCTGGCCACGTATTCTCCTGTCCCTCTTGCGAGATCGGTCTGAAGATTTGGATAGGTAGTTAGGATGAAGTGCTGTAAGCGAATGTGTTTTGCGAGATGAGTGCGTTCAAGCTCTGAGGCCTTCGTGGGGGTCATGGTAATGTGGTAAGAGTTCGGTGAATACTCAATATATGACCCTGAAAGATAATCAGTGGTGCCGCCCGTTAATGACACATATACGAGAAGTCCGTTGAAAAAGATCTTTGGATTCGTCTCGGTGCTCAGAGCGATCACCTGATCTTCGTATCCCTCTTTCTTGGCCACAACAACTTTATCTTTCCCTCGCTCAATTTCTTTGGTGAATGGCGTCACTCCCAACACGCCGCCATCCATTTGAATCTGTACTCCATTTGGACTGGAGCTAAAACTCACGAGTTGTTTCTCCCCGTCTAAGATAGTTGCACAGCCAGGAAGAATAATTAGGCAAAACACTCCTGCAAATGCACGAAATGGTTTCATGGTCGTGGCACCTTTCTGCTCAGGAAAGTTTTATGGGCTCACGCATTACTGCACAATGTCTCCCGTGTCAGCCACGCTCTTAGAGATGATGACCTTCCATGACGGTTTCATTGGTTATGGAAATGATCAATGATACCCTCGGCAAAAGCCGGTGCATTCCAAGAGTCTGAACTAAGGCGACGTAATTCTTGGGCGAGCGTCTTGTCGGCCGGACTTTCAATGCGGAGCATTCTCGATAGGCTGGCCAGGTACTCCCCCTTCCCTCTCGCGAGATCAGTCCGAAGATTGGGGTAGGAAGTTAGAACGAAATTTCTTAGCCTCATTTGTTTAGTGAGCCGATCGCGTTCGGTCTGAGACGCCCTTATTGGTGTCATCGTGATATGATACGCGTTCGGCTTGTACTCAAGGTATGATCCACTAGCATAGTCAGTAGTGAGGGCTGTTGGTAAAAAATATATCCATAGTATGTTCAGAAACGTTTTAGGATTCATTCCGGTATTGAGAGCAATGACCTGATCCTCATAACCCTCTTTCTTGACCACGACAACTTTATCTTTCTCTCGCTCCATTTCCTTGCTGAAGGGCGTCACTCCTAGTCTATTGCCATCCAGATAAATCGCTACTTCACTTGGGCTGGAGCTAAAGGTTACGAGTTGTTTCTCTCCGTCCAAGATAGTTGCGCAGCCAGAAGGGATTGATATGCACGACAATATTATGAGAGCACGCAACAGCCTACCCATTATCTGATCTCCTTCGTGCTTGATAAGGCCAGACTAAATCAATTTTCAGACTGGCTTCGGCCACCGTTCCCATTGTGTCATGCCCACAGATTGATCTCGTAAGGGGTTGGCCTTGACCAACTCCTTCCTTTGCAAGAGGCATTGACCCTCATGCATCAAGCGGATCACTTTGAGCATTGCTCAAACTTTCAATCCTCCTCTAATCGTCACGACCTGATATGGATCTATTGAACGAAGTACCGGTCAACGACGCTCTCGGCAAAGACCGGAATGTTGTGTGACTTCGATAGCAAGTTGCCAAGGTTTCTTCTGACCTCCTCTTGTTGGCTCGTCTCTATTCCGAGGATTGTATATAAGCTCAACAGATATTCGCCCCTAGACCGTGCAATATCATCAGCAAGGTGCCAATAGCTCCCAAGGATGAAATTCCTCGCCCACATTTCCCTTTCAAGTTGATTCCGTAGACTCTCTGAGGCCTTCTGCGGGGTCAGCGTTACATAATAATTATTGGGAGAGTATTCATGCGCAGCTCCTGAGGCAAAATCTGTAGTCGAACCCAATGCGCCACCCGTAATAAAATTTCCCCAAAACCATGAGTTCAGCCGAGTGCTCATAACCATCTGCTGTTCTTCGTACCCTTCTTTTTTAGCTATGAACATCTTGTTTTGTTCTCTCTTAATTTGGAGGGTCAGGGGAGTCACTCCCAACCTCTTCCCATCCATGAAAATCTCGACTTCATTTGGGTTTGAGTTGAATGTCACGGTTTGGCTCTCACCATCCATAATGGTTGCACAACTCGAAGCGGTTACCACTGTGGCGAGTATCAGTCCGATCAGGCTCCTTTGTCTCATAGGTCACACCTCCTTCTCTCTAGGGATCAACTTGGTAATAGTGTTACCGTTACTAACAGAGATCGCACATCCTATCCTCTCAAAAGTGGACCGATAGACCTCCAACTCCGTGGAGCGCACGTACGGTCAGATCAAAATCGGCTGTGGAAAAGGGATTTTGAAAAGTCAGTGTGTGAGAGGCATGGGTATACTTCCCCTCCCCAAATAGGGCGATGTGTTTGGTGATAAATACCTTTGCTCCCCACAATCCATGAAAGGCCGGTGCTGTATGCCTTCCCTCCGTGGTTCCTGGGGCTTCAAACGCGATGCGCTGCCCTCCTCCGCCGAATCCGACGTAGGGGAACCATCGCCCATTCGGCAACTCCTGCGTGACTTCCATCGGGACGCGCGCGAGAACATGGACTCCAAAATAGGTGGCTTGTAGTTCCAGGGTCCTTGGCGTATCCGGGTTAAAATTGGTTACATCTGCCTCTACACCGATATCGATTCCCAACCTCTTTCGCGGGGCTGTAAACCACATCCCGGCCTTCCCACCGAAAGACGGCGATTTGTCTAACTCAAGGTCACTTATGAGTGTCGTTCCCTGATATGAGAAATCCGTCTTGAAAGGGAACGAATAACCCGCAAAGCCCGATATATACACGTCAATGGGTCTCACGCGTATTCCTTCTTCCGCTTGAGCTGTAGCTGCCAGACCCAGAAAGCCAAGCATCAAAAAAATGCCCAGTCTATTTCTTTGCATGCTGCACCTCCAATTCCTTCTAGTTAGTGTTCATATATGACTGCTGCAAGGGAGGTGCCTGGTGGAGCGGGGCAGTGTTCCGCATATACTTTCAACGCGTTCTGATGGGGGTTCAGTATCAGTTTTGGCGATACTGAGGGATGGAGGCGCGTGTCATGAGGCATAAGAGGGCAGTCGGATGGGATGGGGGAGTGGAAAAATGCATCATGCAGAGCCAGCCAGTGCTGTGTATGGTGTTGTGCAGGACGGTATGGCTCTTTGCGTGTCAATGGGCATCTATTTCAGAGGATAGATAGGGGAGGATGGCTAATGGAGCAAAGGGATCGCTGTGGACGTTTTGCGATCAGTCCAGTAGGCACGCTCATGCGGGAAAATATGGGGTCGGCGCTATCCCCAAAGCCTATGAACGATGTGAGATGTGGTCAAAGGTTGGAGGAGGTGCGGGCGGTAAAATGTGTCAAAACGATCCAGAAAGAAAAGACTGGCACTCTTTGGCTAAACCTCTATAATCACCTCGTAGTTTTACGAGGTTCATGGTCCTTCACTCATACAAGGAGGAGACGGATGAAAAAGGTCGGGATGCTCGCAATGGTAGGGTTCTTTTTGGCAATGCAAGGTGGGATCGCATTGGCTGGTGGCACACCGGATACGGGGCCTGGCTGTGGTTTGGGTAAGGAATTGTGGAAAGATTTTCCGAATGCCAAGACCAAGGGCGCGCAGATTTTGATGGCGACGACCAACGGATCTTTTGGGACACAGACGTTTGGAATTTCAACGGGAACCCTTGGCTGTTCGGATGATGGTCGTTGGTGGGCCGAACAGAAGGCCACGATGTTTGCTGAGTTGAATGCCGATGCGCTGGCTCAGGAAATGGCACAGGGGAGCGGGGAGCACCTAGCGTCAATGGCCACCCTGTTGGGAGTGCCTCAACCACAACATGAGGCGTTCTTTGCCATGGCTCAGGGACGCTATGCCACGCTGTCATCGGCAGGTGACCTGTCCGGTGCTACGATGGTAGAGACCTTGAATGAGGGGATTTCTGCCGATCCTCTCTTGGCGAAGGTTGTGCTGAACTAACATGTATCTTCCCGGGGCTCCCATCGGAAGATGGGAG
Source organism: Nitrospira sp. (assembly GCA_029879905.1). Classification (GTDB taxonomy): domain Bacteria; phylum Nitrospirota; class Nitrospiria; order Nitrospirales; family Nitrospiraceae; genus Nitrospira_D. The sequence continues at coordinate 5,523 of JAOUPN010000080.1, forward strand.
TCCCGGCATTGTCCTCCCCCTGATGCAGTGACCCGCTTTCTATTCGCCATTCTGGTGTTCCTCTGCAGTGCCGGCCAAAGTTGGGCCGGTTCAACCGTTCAGGACTATCAGCAGGACCTGATTAATCGGGCGACTCAATCTCGTTTGGCGGATGAACGAGAATGGCACCTCTTGCTGCACTATAAGGCCAACCTACTGGGAAGTATCATCAGCGAAGAAGACGACGAGGGGTTTTTCCTGTCATCAAGGGGAAAGTCTGACCCACAGGCGGAACTAGAGGCAACGATTCGCCAATTCTTCTCGAGTGACCTTGTCGGGCGCTCGAAACAGCCGGCGCAATGTGCATTCATTGCCCGGTATCGTTGGCTCAAGGAACGGTTACAGTTCGACGAGCAGAGGCTGATTCCACAGTCCTGCGAACGATTCGACCGCTGGCGGGCGGAGTTGAATCCCCAGGGTGTCAGCCTGATCTTTCCCGCGGCCTTTCTCAACAATCCCGCCTCCATGTTCGGCCATACCTTTCTGCGGATCGATCAGCATGGTCAAACCGAGCAGACGAGGTTACTCGCCTATACGATTGATTACGCCGCCGACGTTCCAGCCGGTGCGGGATTGGAGTTCGCGTTCAAGGGCATGTTCGGAGGGTATAAAGGATTTTTCTCGACCCCTCCCTATTATCTTAAGGTTCAAGCCTATCGAGACATTGAAAATCGCGATATGTGGGAATACCGGCTCAACCTTACGGCCGCGCAGATTGATCGATTGCTCATGCATGCATGGGAGATGGGAAACGCCTACTTCGATTACTTTTTCTTCAAGGAAAATTGTTCCTACCATATTTTGTCGCTTTTGGAATATGCCAATCCTGCATTGCGCCTTCGAGATCAGTTTCACATCTGGACGATCCCGGCTGATACGGTTCGCGTGCTGGTCGATTATCCGGGGCTGGTCGGCGGTGCCATCTATCGGCCGTCCCGTAGCACCATTATTAAACGCAAACGGACGCTGCTGACGGCGGATGAGTTGGAATTGTTACAACGGATAAAAGAAGAACCGGAGTTCTCTGGAGATCCTGTATTTGCCGCACAGCCGCTTTCGAGGCGGGCACTCATTTTGGATTTGGTGTCTGATTATCTTCGATATAAATCCGAGAGTGATAATCCCGATATGACGATCTACAAGGAGCGCAACCGGCGTGTCTTGACGGCGCGGAGTGCCCTGTCGATTCCTTCCGAGGCAATCGCCATTCCCCCATACACGAAGCAGCCGGACTCCGGGCATCGGACAACCCGCATGTCGATCGGCGGAGGGTGGCGGAATGATGACACTTTTGAGGAGGCATCGTTCCGAGCGCTCTATCATGACCTTCTTGACCCTGAACAGGGCTATACCCCGGATGCTCAGATTGAGGCGTTAGGATTGACGGTGCGGCACTACAATCGGGCCGAGCAGACGAGGATTGAACGGGCCACGCTGCTGAATATTCTTTCGCTCTCTCCCGTTGACGACCTGTTTCGTGCGCCCTCATGGAAGGTCAATGTGGGGATGCAAACGATTCGACACCGTGGGTGCCGATTGTGCAATAACGGCGTATTTAATGGGGGGATCGGAGGCGCCATTGAAACCGCATTTATCAAGAGGGAAGTGTTGTTTGCCTTCGCCGAAGCCGAAGCGAATGTTAGTCCTGCCTATCACGAGTATCATCGGATAGGGGGCGGTGCGACCGTGGGGATTTGGGCTGATGTGACGGATCGCTGGAAGTTGACAGGATCCGGCTCCTACCTGCGCTATCCGCTCGGCGATACGTCCGACGACATTCGCTGGCATGTCGGGTCTCGCTATACGCTGGCTCGTGATTGGGCCGCTCGGATGGAGTATACCCACCGCGATCGGGACGACGATTTTGTCTTTTCCCTTCAAGCGTTCTTCTGAACGTAGAGAAAGACTTTCTCTTGCTCGGTTCGAAACGTCCTGCTACAAGTGTATCTGTCAGAGATTTGAGGCGCTTCAATGATCCAATCTGTTGAGAAACAAGATCAGTCAAAGGCACATCAGTCTGTCGCGCCCCATCCGCCGTTGCGCGGGTACTATCGCGACATTGAGTCCCGACAGGGATTTGTCAATGAGCTGTTTAACCGGACTGCCTATCAATATCGTAATATCGACCGGGCAACCGGATTTGGATCCGGGCTGTGGTATCGGAAAAATGCTCTTGAATCGGCTGGGCTGAAGCCGGGCATGCGGGTCCTTGACGTGGCCTGTGGACCGGGATTGGTGACGCAATGTGCGTTGAGCGTGGTCGGTCCGTCAGGATTGGTGGTCGGTCTCGATCCCAGCATCGGCATGTTGCGTGAAGCGCAGAAAGGCCCATGTCAAAATTTGGTGCGTGGGGTGGGGGAACGTTTGCCCTTTCCGGACGGTCAATTCGACTTTCTCAGTATGGGGTACGCGCTTCGGCATGTACCGGACCTCAAGGGAGCATTTGCCGAGTATCGGCGTGTGCTGAAACCGGGAGGGATCGTCCTGTTGCTGGAGATCTCGCGCCCTCGGTCAGGACTCTTGTTTCTCTTGTCCAGATTTTATATTAAAACCGTGCTGGGAGCTGTCTTTGCCACCGGAACGGGTAACCAGGATTTGAAAAAGTTGATGGCCTATTGGTGGGAAACGACAGAGCGGTGCGTCCCTCCGGAAACAATTCTTGCCGCGTTGAAGGATTCAGGTTTCGGTAATTGTTCAGTGAAAGAATGGTTCAGCGGGCTCTTGCGGGACTATCGCGCGGTAAAGGGGTAATATCACGGCATGGATGACTCTCAGGTATCATCAATCGAGCCCGATCTCGCCGTATTGATTGTCCAGACGCTCAAGCTGAAGGTTGATCCGGCGTCCGTTCAACCTGAGGCCCCGCTGTTCGGCGAAGGGTTGGGGCTTGATTCAATCGATGCGTTGGAACTCTCACTGGCCATTTCCCAAACCTACGGCTATCAACTCAAGTCGAGTGATCCGGATATCAAAGCCATCTTTTCATCCCTGCGGGCGTTGGCACATGCCATCGAGAAAAACCGCACGAAGTAACCATCGATCGGGCAATGCGCGAGACCCCGCTGATCGGCCCTTACGATTCCGACGACGTGCTGGCCTGGAGCCCAAGAGCGCCACGCACGGCCGGTCAATTCATGGCCGATGTCTATGCCCTCGCAGAGTCATTGCCGGACAGCCCGTCGGTTCTCAATCTTGCGACCAATCGGTATGAGTTTCTTGTGGGGTTTGCCGCCGCGATCATCCGTCGGCAGGTGACGCTCTTGCCGCAAAGTCGAGCACCTCATGCGCTATTGGGTATTACCGGAGACTTCCCCGGAAGTTATGCGCTGACCGACGGAGATGACTCGATCGAGGGGATCGAGTCGTTTCCGATCCGGCTGCATGAGAGCTCGATGTCTTTGCCGGCCGGCATACCACAGATTCCGGTGGATCAAGTCGTGGCGATTGCGTTTACCTCCGGGAGCACCGGTCGTCCTATGCCGAACAGGAAGACCTGGGGAGCCTTAACGGCTGTGGCTCAGGCGACCGGGTCCAAGCTCGGTCTGAAGAGACGGGATCATGTCTCAGTCCTGGCGACCGTACCTCATCAACATATGTTCGGCCTTGAAGCGTCCGTCATGCTGCCGATCACCTACGGGTTGGTGATGCATGCAGGTCGTCCTCTGTTTCCGGCGGATATCGGGAGTCTGTTGGCTGAAAGGGCCGGTCGGTGGATACTTGTCACGACCCCGTTGCATCTTCGCGCCTGTGTGGCCGAAGGGGGTACCGTGCCTGATGGCGGCCTCGTACTTTCCGCTACGGCTCCGCTCGGCCGCGAATTGGCGTGGGAGGCTGAGCGGCATTTTCATGCCGAGGTCCATGAGATCTTCGGATTTGCCGAAGCGGGAAGTATCGCCGAGCGCCGTACGATCGACGGTGATCACTGGCGACCTTTGGACGATGTGCGTCTTGTGCAGGAGCGAGACTCCTGGAAGGTGCAGGCATGGTATCTTCCAGATCCCGTTTCGGTGCCGGATCGTATCACTGTTGATCGGGACGGTTCTTTTGTCGTACATGGTCGTGAGGCGGATCAGGTGAACGTTGCAGGGCACCGAGTGTCGCTCGGTGACTTGAATCACAAGCTGCTGCAAATCGATGGAGTGCAAGACGGAGTCTTTTTCTTGCCGGAGGAGAGGGGCGACCTTGTCACGAGACTGACGGCCCTTGTCGTGGCTCCAGGAAAAACCAGCGAGGAGATTCAACGTCTGCTGCGTGCGCATATCGATCCGGTATTTTTACCCCGCCCATTGATCTGTGTGCCGAGCCTCCCCCGCAATGCGACCGGAAAGTTGCCCCGCGAATCCGTTATCCAGATAGTACGGCAATGGATGGAACAGGAACATTCATGAGGTATGAACGCATAACGTCGATTCGGGCCGATCACCCGTCGCTGGCCGGGCATTTCCCCGGCCGACCGGTCGTGCCCGGCGTGATACTCCTTCAAGAAGTGTTGGCGACGGTGCGGCAATCCTTGCCGGAGGGCTGGACGGTGACCGGGCTGCCCCATGTGAAGTTGTCCTCTCCGCTCAAACCAGACGAATCCGTCACGGTCGAGGTAGAGGGAGAGATATCCGGTGACGTCACATTTTCTTGCCGGGTGGATCAACGACTCGTCGCATCGGGTGTCATCACCTTCTCCCATCGGTCAACGCAGGTGGACGGCGTGTGAGTCTTGCCTGGCGACGACAACCGGAACGAGGAAGCCGTACTGCTATTCGAGCAATGGCATGGGTGGCACAATCACTGGGTCGTCCCTTGGCCCGTGTGCTGCTCTATCCGGTTTGTGCGTATTTCGTCGTGTCCTCACGACCGGCCAGACATGCCGTCGAGCGGTTCCGTGCGCGAGTACTCGGTTGTTCGGCTGGATGGGGGGACGTATTCCGGCATTATTACGCCTTTGCGTCGACGATTCTCGATCGCCTCTATTTCCTCCGTGCCCGGTTTGATCTCTTTGATATTCACATCCATGGGTTGGAGGTGTTGGATCGGGAATTGGCACAAGGGCGTGGTTGCATGCTTTTGGGAGCCCACCTTGGAAGTTTCGAGGCGGTTCGGGCGATGGGATTGTTTCGGCGGCAACTTGATATTCGTGTGCTGATGGATGAACAGAATGCGCCCTTGATTCGAGGCATGATTCAAGAACTCAACCCTGCGGTGGCGGATACGGTGATTCAGATCGGCGGGATGGAGACGATGCTACAGGTGAAAGAATGCCTGGATCGAGGGGGGATCGTCGGGGTCATGGGGGATCGTGTGACGCACGAAGAACAGACGGTCGCCTGCAAGTTTTTCGGTAGGGAAGCCCGATTCCCCGCCGGGGCGATGCGGTTGGCGCATGTCCTCCGTGCGCCGGTCGTGCTGTTTTTTGGGCTGTACCGAGGGGGGAACCGCTACGAGGTGTATCTTGAATCCTTCAGCGAGGGAGGTCCTGTCTCCAAAGATCGTCGAGACATCGCTCTGACCGAGGATGTGCAACGGTACGCCGATCGTCTTGAAGATTTCTGTCGCCGTGCGCCGGACAACTGGTTCAATTTTTATGATTTTTGGGATGAAGCCCGTTAGCCTAATTGTCATGATGGCGGGTGTGCTCTGCGCAGCAGGCATCGCCCTTGCCGAGGATACACGTGCGTTGTCCGACGGCGGTCGCCCAGGCGAATCTTTGACGGTCGAACAGCTGGTCGCATCCGTGAGAAATTCACGAGAATCCACACGGTCGTTCGAAGAAGCCATCTATTCCTCACTATTGGACAAGCCGCTTATTGTGCGGGGAGTTTTGCGGTTTACCCCCCCGTCAAGGTTGGAAAAGGATGTGCAAGAACCCTATCGAGAGCGATATCTTGTCGAGGGAGATCGTGTGACGTTCGAGAGCGAACGGCGTCATGTGACCAAAACAATTTCCCTGGATGATTACCCGGGTTTGCGAGGGTTTGTCGATGCATTTCGGGCGACATTGGCAGGAGACGTGGCCAGGCTGACGCAAGCCTACGACACCTCGCTTGACGGGACGAGGCGCAAGTGGACCTTATGGCTATATCCCCGTGACCAGGCTGGGAAATCAATGGTGAAGTCCATCGAACTGTCGGGCTCAGAGGGCCGTATCGATATGATTACGGTCTATAATCCGGATGGTGATCGGTCTGTGATGACATTGTCTCAAGAGCGTATCCCATGACTGCGCGCCGGTGGGTTCCCGCCCTCTGGTTGGCTGTCATATGTTGTGGCATGTGGTACGTCGCCACACAGGTGTCTATCCGGAACGATCTGGGAGATCTCCTTCCTGAAGGTTCGACGGAGACACAACGAGTATTGTTGACACAGGCTCGAAAAGGTCTCTCGGGCCGTTTGATCTTGCTCTCGCTGGAAGGGGCGTCTCCGGACGAGTTGGCCGGTCTCAGCCGGTCTTTGGCTGAAACCCTCCGCACGAACGAACATCTGGGTTTTATCGGGAACGGACTACAGACGTGGTCGAAGGAGGAACGAGCGCTGTTGGCCGATTTCCGCTATCTTCTGAGTCGGACCGTCACGGCCGACAGGTTTTCCGAGTCTTCTCTCCGCGACGCACTCGAACAACGGCTCGATGAACTCCGCTCACCGCTTGGCGTGATGGTCAAGGAATCGATCCCGGCCGATCCCACGGGGGAAGTGTGGAGCCTCGTCCAATCATGGTCAGGATGGGACGCGCCGGAGAAATATCGGGGCGTTTGGATGACGGCGGATCGCGCAC
>JAOUPN010000081.1 GCA_029879905.1 Nitrospira sp.
GCTTGACGATTGCTCAGTGCCGTGATCTTTACCCTCAAGGCCTCGAAGCGATTTGGGGTAAAGTACGCTGAGTGTGTGCGGGGGTATTGTCATACCCTTGACTGCTTGTTTCTGCGATTGGGTCGGCTTGAGTGTCTCGGCCACCTCCCATCATGAGGTGTTGTCTGCTGAACGGGCTGAGGGAAAGGTCCGCCAGTGATGTTCCCTGATGACGTGAAGGGTGAAATGTGAAGCGTACAAGGTGAAGAAAAGAATGACCGATGGCATGACGTTCAAAGGGTTTTCGCCCGCCTCCGCAGAAAACCACAGAAAGGGAGGCTCTACCTGATGTGCCGCCGGTTTGAGTAGGCGCGGTGCGGCAGGTTCGCCCCTCATAGCCTGAGTGAAAGCCACGTCATCCAGGCCAAGCACGTGGTTGGACGATAACGCTCGCTGATGGTATGCCTCTACGGAACCACAGTGCCAACGGGCGTAGAAATTACCGGAAAGCAGAGATATCAGAGGCTGGGTGCGTAACCAGTTCTTGGAGAAGATCGAAGACTCGTAGCGATCGCCGATTTTCCGCTGATTTTTTAGGGGCGAGGTGATTGACGGCGAATGCCACATGTCCTGTGCCATTTTTCCTGCCTTTGCGGCATAAAAAGCTGTGTCGGGGAGTACTCTCGGCGCGGTATAGCCCAAGACCAAGGGGGGCACGGCTGATAAGTTGCGGAGCTTCACGTCGCATTAATGGGCATCTTTCACCTCTGTGTATATTTTCCTGTACATGTCTTCAGTCATCTGCGGGTAGGTCTTTCGAACCCTCTCGATTTAGTCCCTCTGGCGTCTTGAGACATCAGCGTGATTTCGTTACAATCCTGCTCCCCTTGCAGCGACATTCACACTTTTGAAGGAGCAGGTCATGGCTAAGGTGTTGGAAGGTCCCGGAATGGGCCTGATGAAGAAGTGGGGACTGCACGTTCCCCATTATGTGGTTGTTACATCTTCGGATGAACTTGCCAAGCTTGGACAGGCCAATGATTGGTTGCAGACGTCCAAGTTGGTGGCAAAGGCGCATGAAGCATTGGGCTCACGGTTCAAGCTGGGGCTCGTGAAGGTCGGATTGGACCTCAAGGGTGCGATTGCGGCGACGAAGGAGATGATCGGTCGCGAAGTCGGCAGCATTACCGTATCGCAAGTCATCATCTCGGAAATGATCGCCCACAAGGAAGAATATTATTGTGCGGTGAAATCCACGCGCGAGGGCAGTGAGATTCTTGTGGCTAACTGCGGTGGGATCGAGGTCGAATCCAATTGGGATCGCGTGAAACGATTGTGTTTGGATGTCGGCCAAGCTCCGTCCTCGGATCAATTGGAGACGCTTGCCAAGGACGCCGGGTTTGCCGGTGCGTTGGCCAAGAAGATGGGCGATTTTGCGGGAAAGATGTTCACGTGTTTCGACAACGAAGATGCACAGTATCTCGAGGTGAATCCCGTTGTGACCCGTGAGAGCGACGGCGAATTGGTGGCGCTTGATGCCGTGACCCTGTTGGACGGTGATGCCAAGTTCCGCCATCCGGATTGGAATTTTCAGTTCGCCGCTGAGTTCGGCCGTTCCTACAGCAAAGATGAAATGGAAGTCATGGCCGTCGACAGCAAAATCAAGGGATCGGTCAAATTCATTGAAATCCCAGGCGGCGATACGGCCATGCTTCCGGCCGGCGGCGGCGCCAGCGTCTATTACTCCGATGCGGTTGTGGCACGTGGCGGAAAGCTCGCAAACTATGCGGAGTATTCCGGTGATCCGCCCGATTGGGCCGTGGAGGTGTTGACGGAAAAAGTGTGCAGCCTGCCGGGCATTAAGAACATTATCGTCGGCGGGGCGATCGCGAATTTCACCGACGTGAAGAAAACATTCGGCGGCATCATCAACGGCTTTCGCAGGGCCAAGGCCGACGGCAAGATGAAGAATGTCCAGATCTGGGTGCGCCGCGGCGGCCCTCGTGAGAGGGAAGGCCTCGATGCGATGCGTGCGTTGAAGGACGAAGGGTTCAATATCAACGTCTTCGATCGGAACACGCCGCTGACCGATATCGTCGATAAAGCGTTGCAAAAATAGTGAACGGTGACTCGTGATGAGTGATGGGTTTAGAGCGACAGTTTGGCCCATCTTTGCTCATCACCCCTCACCCCTCACTGATCACTGGTTTAAGAAGAGGAGATTCCGATGAGTATTCTGGCAAACAAAGACACCCGTGTGGTGATTCAGGGTGGAGCCGCCGGGGTCAATGCTGCGCGGCGCATGGCAGAGTTTTGCTATTTGATTAAACGTCCGCTCAATGTCGAGGCATTTGTCTATCCGCCGGACGCCGGTAAGACGAACGAGATTCCCTACGGGAGCGGACTGATCGCCATCCCCGTGTATAAAAGCATTGCGGAAGCCACCAAGAATCATTCGACGATCAATACCAGCCTCGTCTACATCGGCGCCGACCGTGCCATGAAGGGTGCCATGGAAGCGCTGGATGATTCTCACATCAAAGTCGTCTCCATGATCACCGAGGGTGTTCCGGAGAAGGATGCGAAGCTCCTCGGCGCCCATGCGCGCAAGTTGGGCAAGGTGTTCAACGGCCCGTCGTCCATCGGCATCATTTCAGCCGGCGCTTGCCGGTTGGGGGTGATCGGCGGGGCATTCGACAACCTGGTTCTTTCGAAGTTGTATCGCGAGGGGTCGTTCGGCGTCATCACGAAATCGGGCGGTCTTTCCAACGAGATTATCTGGATTTGCTCGCAATTTGCCGACGGGATCACGACGGCCATCGGTATCGGTGGTGATGCGTATCCCGGGACCGATTATGTGAGCTATCTGGAAATGTTTGAGAACGACCCCCAGACCAAGGCGGTCGTGATCGTCGGTGAAATGGGCGGTGATCTCGAAGAGCGTGCGGCTGAATGGTACGGCGCGAAGAAGCGCCGGGTGAAGTTGATCGGCGTCGTCTCAGGATTCTGTCAGGAAAGCCTGCCGAAGGGAATGAAATTCGGTCATGCCGGTGCTAAGGAGGGGATGAAGGGCGAAGGGTCGGCCCGGTCTAAGTCCGATGCCCTCAAGAAGGCCGGAGCCATTGTGCCGCCGACATTCGGGGCGCTCGGACCAGCCATCAAGGAGACCTATCAGGAGTTGCTGAAATCAGGCCAGGTCAAGGAAGTGGTCGAGCCGGCCACCTTGCCGACACTGCCGAAGAGCGTTGAAGAGGCGATGAAGGCGGATGAAGTGATAGTGACGCCGCTCATTCGGACGACTATCAGCGATGATCGCGGTGATGAACCCTGCTATGACGGCTATCCGGCTTCGGAACTGATCAATAAGGGCTATGAAATCCCCCATGTGATCGGTCTTTTGTGGGATAAGCGGTTGATCTCGAAGCAGGAGGCGGAAATTATCAAGCGCATCATGATGCTCTCCGCCGACCATGGTCCCTGCGTGAGCGGCGCCTACGGAACCATTCTGGCGGCCTGTGCCGGTATCGGGATGTCGCAGGCGGTCGCAGCCGGGATCATCATGATCGGTCCGCGGTTCGGCGGGGCTGTCACGGACGCCGGCCGTTGGTTTAAGTATGCGGTGGACAACAAGATGACCGTTGAAGATTTCCTGGCCTATATGAAAAAGAATGTGGGCCCGGTGCCGGGGATCGGCCATCGTGTGAAGAGCTTGCGCAATCCGGACAAGCGTGTGAAGGAACTCGTCGGCTATGTGAAAAGTTTGGACATCAAGACACCCTGTCTCGACTTTGCCTTGCAAGTGGAGCAAGTCACGGCAGCGAAAAAAGACAACCTCATTCTGAACGTGGACGGGACGATGGCTGCGGTGCTCGTCGATTTGGGATTCCCGGTCGATAGCTTGAACGGGTTCTTCATCTTGTCCCGGACGATCGGGTTGATCGGCCACTGGGTCGATCAAAAGCGACAGGGCAGCCGTTTGATCCGGCTGTTCGATTATCTCGTGAACTACGCGGCTCCGAAGCGACGGGAAGTGCCGCCTCTAAAATGAAGTTGAAAGTTATGAGTTATGAGTTGTGAGTGTGTCGTGCGTAATTTCTCAACGGACGAGCACCCCATGCTCAAAACTAAACACTAACACTTGAGGGTTGTAATTATGTCGATGGATCTCGCAAAAGCACTCTATACGAAGATGCCGGATGTCTATGCCAAGGCCAGGAAAAAGTTCGGCCGGGGTCTCACGCTCGCGGAGAAGATTCTCGTCGCGCATGCGGACAATGTTGAGGCACAGGCATGGGAGCGTGGGAAGGCCATGCTGGCCCTGCGTCCGGACCGTGTGGCTATGCAGGATGCGACGGCTCAGATGGCCGTGTTGCAGTTCATGCAGGCCAACAAGAACAAGGCGGCGGTGCCGAGCACCATTCACTGCGATCACCTGATCCGTGCGGAAATGGGGTCGGAGAAGGATCTGCTGCGCGCATTGGACGAGAACCGGGAAGTCTACAACTTCCTCGCCTCCGCGGCGAAGAAGTATGGGATCGGGTTTTGGAAGCCGGGCGCGGGCATCATCCATCAGGTCGTGCTGGAGAATTATGCGTTTCCCGGGTGTCTGATCATCGGGACCGACTCCCACACCCCGAACGGGGGCGGTTTGGGTGGCCTGGCGATCGGCGTCGGTGGCGCGGATGCCGGTGAAGTCATGGCCGGCTTGCCGTGGGAAGTGCTCCATCCGAAGCTGATCGGTGTGAAGCTCACTGGAAAGCTGAGCGGATGGGCCTCACCGAAGGACGTGATTTTGTATCTCTGTGGGCTACTGACGGTCAAAGGCGGCACAAACAAAATCGTGGAATATTTCGGCCCAGGGGCGGAAACCATCAGCGCGACCGGCAAGGGCACGATTTGCAATATGGGCGCGGAGTTGGGTGCCACGACGTCCGTATTTCCCTTCGACCAGAAGATGGTCGCCTACATGAACATCACGGATCGTGCGAATCTGGCGAATCTTGCACAGTCAAACAAGGATCTGCTGGTGGCCGATCCGGAAGTCTATCAGTCACCGGAAAAATATTACGACCAGATCGTGGAAGTGGATCTTTCGAAGTTGGAGCCGCATGTCGTCGGTCCCCATACTCCGGATTTGGCGCGGCCGATCTCGAAACTCGCGGCGGAGGCAAAGGAAAAGGGCTATCCGGTTGAGATCAAAGCAGCATTGATCGGGAGTTGCACCAACTCATCCTATGAAGATATCAGCCGATCGGCACATGTGGCGCAGCAGGCCCTGAAAGCGGGGCTCAAGGCCAAGGCCTCGTTCTTGATCTCACCGGGTTCCGAGCGAATCTATCACACGATGAAGCGGGACGGCTTCCTTGAGACGTTTGAGAAGCTCGGGGGGACGGTGCTGTCGAACTCATGCGGTCCCTGCATCGGCCAGTGGAAGCGCGCCGACGGTGTAAAGGGCAAGGCGGATTCGATCGTCAGTTCCTTCAATCGGAATTTCCCGGGGCGGAACGACGGCATTAGTGAAACGCTGTCGTTCTTGGCGAGTCCTGAAGTCGTGACCGCTTATGCGATCACCGGTGAACTCGGCTTCGATCCGGTCAATCGGACGGTGAAGGGCGCCGACGGCAAAGAGTTCAAGTTCCAACCGCCGATGGGGGAAGAATTGCCGGCGAAGGGTTTTGCCAAGGGAGAAGAAGGGTTCATCGCACCGGCAGAAGATGGCTCGAACCTGACGGTCGACATTCCGCCGACCAGCGAGCGGCTGCAACTGCTGCAACCGTTCCCCCGCTGGGACGGGAAGGATTTTGAGCAGCTCCCATTGCTGATCAAGACCAAAGGCAAGACCACGACCGATCACATTTCACCGGCTGGTCCTTGGCTAAAGTTCCGTGGGCATCTCGACAAGATCAGCGACAATATGTTCCTTGGCGCGAATAACGCGTTTTCCTCGGAGCCGGGCAAGGGTACGAACGTGCTGACCGGGGACTCCAACCTGACGATCGCGCAGATCGCCCGTGACTATAAGGGTAAGGGGATCGGTTCAGTCGTGGTCGGGGACGAAAACTACGGTGAAGGCAGCAGCCGCGAACATGCCGCTATGTCGCCGAGGTTCTTGAATGTGCGTGCGGTCATCACCAAGAGCTTTGCGCGCATCCATGAGACCAATTTGAAGAAACAGGGGATCTTGGCGTTGACCTTCGCGGACCCGAAGGATTACGAGAAGATCGAGCAGCAGGACCGCATCAGCGTGACGGGGCTACAGAGTCTGGCGCCTGGCAAGCCGGTTGTGGTGACCACACACAAAACGGATGGCAGCACGCTCACCATCCAGGCGAACCACAGCATGACGGACCAGCAGATTGCGTGGTTCAAGGCGGGTTCAGCGCTCAACGCGTTGAATTAAACCAGAGAGAAAGAGGGAGAAAGTCATGGCCAAAGCAGACAAGATTATTTATACGAAGACGGATGAGGCGCCCATGCTGGCGACCTATTCGTTCCTGCCGATCATCAATGCCTTTTCCAAGGCGGCGGGGGTCACAGTGGAACTCCGTGATATTTCACTCGCGGGCCGTGTCATCGCCGTATTCCCCGAGTATTTGACGCCGGAGCAGAAGCAGCATGACGCTCTGGCGGAACTTGGAGAATTGGCCAAGACTCCTGAAGCCAATATCATCAAGCTCCCGAACATCAGCGCGTCTATTCCTCAGCTCGTGGCTACGATCAAGGAATTGCAGAGCCAGGGCTATAAGTTGCCGGATTACCCTGAAAGTCCGAAGGACGATAAAGAGAAAGAGGTCAAGGCTCGGTACGACAAGGTCAAGGGCAGCGCGGTCAATCCGGTATTGCGCGAGGGCAACTCCGATCGCCGCGCACCTCTGTCGGTGAAGGCCTATGCCCGGAAGCATCCGCACAAGATGTCTCCGTGGAGCTCCGACTCCAAGACGCATGTCGTTCATATGAAGAGCGGGGATTTCCGCTCGAACGAGAAGTCGGTGACGATCCCGGCTGCCACGACCGCGAAGATCGAGTTTGTCGGGCAGGACGGCAAGACGACGGTGTTGAAGGAGAAGGTGGCGTTGCAGGCGGGGGAGGTGTTCGATGCTACATTCATGAGCGCCAAGGCGTTGCGGGCGTTTCTTGAGGAGCAGATCGAGGATTCTAAGAAGCAAGGAGTCCTGTTCTCGCTCCACATGAAGGCCACCATGATGAAGGTCTCGGATCCGAAGATTTTCGGGCATGGGGTGACCGTTTATTACAAGGACGTCTTCGAAAAGCACGCCGAGACGTTCAAGAAGCTCGGCGTCGATCCGGACAACGGTCTCGGCGACGTGTATGCCAAGATCAAGTCCTTGCCGGACGATCAGCGTAAGGCGATCGAAGCCGATATCCAAGCGGTTTACGCGACGCGACCGCCGATGGCGATGGTGAATTCAGACAAGGGGATCACCAACCTCCATGTGCCGAGCGATATCATCATCGATGCCTCCATGCCTCCTGTCATCCGCGACGGCGGCAAGATGTGGGGACCGGACGGCAAGCTGGCCGATGTGAAGTGCGTCATCCCCGACGCAAGCTATGCGCCGGTCTATCGTGAAGTGGTTGAGTTTTGTAAGCAGAAGGGTGCCTTCGACCCCCGCACGATGGGGACGGTTCCAAATGTCGGCTTGATGGCGCAGGCGGCGGAAGAGTACGGTTCACATGATAAGACCTTCAAGGCGCCAGGCAACGGTACGATCAGAATTGTCGATACGGCGGGCAACACGTTGCACGAGCACAAGGTTGAAGAAGGGGACATCTGGCGCGCCTGCCAGGTCAAGGATGCCCCGATTCAAGATTGGGTGAAGTTGGCCGTGACCCGCGCGAGAGCAACCGGGGCTCCGGCGGTGTTCTGGCTGAATAAGGATCGTGCGCACGATGCGGAATTGATCAAGAAGGTCAATGCCTACTTGCCGAAGCATGATACGAGCGGCCTGGAAATAAAGATCATGTCGCCTGCAGACGCTTGCCGCTTCTCGATTGAACGGATGAAGGAAGGTAAGGATACGATTTCAGTCACAGGCAACGTGCTGCGAGACTATCTCACAGATCTGTTCCCGATTCTCGAAATCGGGACCAGCGCCAAGATGCTGTCGATTGTCCCGTTGTTGAACGGCGGTGGATTGTTTGAGACCGGCGCGGGAGGATCGGCGCCGAAGCATGTCCAGCAGTTCGAACAAGAAGGCTATTTGCGATGGGACTCACTGGGTGAGTTCCTTGCGTTGGCCGCGTCTCTGGAGCACCTGGCAAAGGCGGGAGACAATCCGGTGGCCAAGATTTTGGCGGATACGCTGGATCAGGCCAATGCGAAATTTCTAGAGAGCAACAAATCACCGGCCAGAAAGGTCGGCGAGATCGATAATCGCGGCAGCCACTTCTATCTGGCGCTGTATTGGGCACAGGCCTTGGCGGCACAAACGGCTGACAAGAAGATCGCAGAGAAGTTCACGAAGATTGCCAAGGATCTGAGCGACAACGAGAAGAAAATCGATGGCGAACTGTTGGCAGCGCAGGGCAAGCCGCAGGATGTCGGCGGGTACTACCATCCGGATGACGCCAAGGCGTCAAAAGCGATGCGCCCGAGTGCGACATTGAACGGGATCATCGATTCTTTCGCATAGCGACAGTGAATGGTGACGTGTGATGAGTGATGAGGGGGTTCGACTGCTTACCCGTCACTCATCACCGATCACTGATCACAGGGAGCTCAAATGGCAGGGAAGACCACGGACAACGAGAATGTGATTGATCAGCCCGAGGTGCGTACGCCTCGGATGGTGACGATTGAGATTTCCGGCAAAAAACATGAGGTCCCCGAAGGGATCACGGTTATTAAGGCCATGTGGTATGCCGGACAGGAAGTGGTTCGAGGCGTCGGGTGCCTCGGCGGGTTCTGTGGAGCCTGTGCAACGTATTATCGGACCAAGGACGATCCCAAGGTCAAGACCTGTTTGGCCTGTCAAATGGCGGTACAAGACGGCATGTCGTTTACGATGATGCCGCCGTTTCCCGCCCGTAAGGCCGTGTACGACATTCATGCGCTTCAAGACCCGAAACAAGACCTATTCAATCTCTATCCGGAAGCGCCCCTTTGTCGGAATTGCAACGCATGCACCGAAGCCTGTCCCCAGAAGATCGATGTGCGTGAAGGGGTCTGGAAGGCGGTATTCGGGGATTTCCAGAGCGTCTCGGATATGTTTATGGACTGTGTCATGTGTGGCATGTGCACCCCGGTGTGCATTGCCGACATCGCACCGAATCTCGTTGCATTATATGTGAGTCGCGCACAGGGGGCCCATTTTTCCGAGAAGCCGGCCGGATTGGATCATCGTATCAAGGAAATCGCAGAAGGCCGGTTCGATGATGAATGGAAGACCATCCTGGCCATGAACGAGAAAGAATTGGCGGCACATTGCGCCACAGTGAAATGAAATCGTCGGAAAGCCTCAAGGTCTTCGGGTCATAAAGTCTATAGTGCCCCGACCGACATGACGACTTTGTGACCTTTTGACTTGTGACGGGGAAAACTATGGATATTCACGAACTTCAACAGATCGTCCACAAGACCCGTGATGCCCGGCGCAAGCAGACCTTCCCCAGACTGTCGCCTGCCGACCGTGATCAATTGATTCACAAGCATCATCCCGACTTTAGGGCCAGTGCCTATCGACCGCTCCGTTTCGGTCCCAATGAAGGGGAAAAAACGGTGATCGAATTGGCCACCCTGCTGGAGGGGGATAGCGCACTCAATGGGCAGGTGGATTTGACTCCGCAGTATCAGGCCGATGTTCTGGTCATCGGTGGTGGGGGAGCCGGTTGCGCAGCCGCGCTTCATGCACATGAGGCCGGGGCCAAGGTCATTTTGGCCACCAAGCTTCGCCTTGGTGACTCCAACAGCGTGATGGCTCAGGGCGGCATGCAGATTTCCGTGGCACCGGAAGATTCACCGGTCACACATTTTATCGATACGCTCAAAGGCGGGCATATGCAGAACGACCATGACCTCTTGAAGGTGATGGTCGAGGAAGGTCCGTCGATTGCCAAGTGGTTGATCGGTCTCGGCGTGCTCTTTGACCGGCAGGCTGACGGCAATCTGCACGTTAAAAAGGGCGGCGGCAGTTCGAAACCCAGGTTGGTAACCTGTTCCGACTATACCGGTTTGGAAATCATGCGGGTCCTCAAGGACGAGGTCATCAATCAGAAGATTCAATTGCTGGAGTTTGCTGCGGCGATTGAATTGCTCAGCGACGATGAAGGGAACTGCACCGGGGCGATTTTCAAGGATCTGGACAATCACCGCCATGTGGTCGTCGCGGCCAAGTCCGTCATTTTGGCGACCGGTGGGATCGGCCGGTTACATATCCAGGGATTTCCGACCAGCAATCACTATGGCGCTACCGGCGACGGACTCTGTCTTGCTTACCGCATGGGTGCGAAGCTCGCGCATATCGATACGTTTCAATATCATCCCTCAGGGGCGGTCTATCCGGAACAATTGATCGGTGCATTGGTGACGGAGGGTATCAGGTCGGACGGCGGTCAGTTGGTCAATGCCCAGGGTGAACGATTTGTGAACGAACTCGATACGCGCGATGTGGTGTCGTCGTCCATCATCCGGGAATGTGAAGAAGGTCGTGGAATCCGGACGACGGCTGGTCGAGTCGGTGTGTGGTTGGATACGCCGTTACTTGATGCGGAACATGGGGCCGGAACGGTTGAGAAACATTTTCCCGCCATGATGCTGCAATTCGAGCGATTCGGTATCGACATCAGTAAGGACCCGGTGTTGATCTATCCGACGCTGCATTATCAGAACGGCGGGGTGAGGATCGATACGAATTCGGAAACCGGGGTGAAAAATCTTTTCGTGGCTGGTGAAGCATCCGGCGGGTTGCACGGGCGGAATCGGTTGATGGGAAACTCCCTGCTTGACCTGATGGTGTTCGGTAAGCGGTCTGGATTGACGGCTGCCACGAGGACCGGTTCGATGAAACAGGGGAAACTCACCCTGAAGCATCTGGAACGGTTTCGAGTTGAAGCCAAGAAGCATGGAAATAGCAGCGGCGTCATCTCACCGATGGTCTTGCCGGCATATACGAGGAAAGTAAGCTAGGAATAAGGACTGAGTGCTGAGGACTGAGCCATGAAGATCCGGAACTCAGTCCACAGTCCTCGTTACTCAGTCCTGAAGTGACAAAAGGAGCGATATGAACGTTCACGAGTTCCAAGCCAAGTCGTTATTTGCGCAGTTCGGTGTGCCGGTGCCGCGTGGAAAGGAAATTACATCTCCCGATGCTGCGACCGCATGGGCCGACGAATTGAATACCCCGGTGTTTGTCGTCAAGGCTCAGATTCATGCAGGCGGACGTGGGAAAGCAGGGGGGGTCAAGATCACAAAGGACAAGGGGGCGGTTGCAGGCCTGGCGAAGGAATTGATCGGGAAGACGCTCGTCACTCATCAAACCGGCCCCAAGGGCCGTACGGTACATCGTCTCCTCATGGAGGAAGGGGCCAATATCGCCAAAGAACTCTATCTCTCGATCCTTGTCGACCGTGATACCGGCTGGCCGACGTTTATTGCCAGTACCGAAGGAGGGATGGAAATCGAAGAGGTCGCGGCCAATACGCCGGAAAAGATCATCAAGGAAGCGATCGATCCTGCCGTTGGGTTCCATGGTCATAATGGACGCAACGTGGCGTTTGCACTCGGCCTTCAGAATATTGATCCCTCGCTCATCAATCCGTTCGTGAAAATGTTGGGAAATCTGTATCGGCTGTTCATGGAGAAAAATGCGGCCTTGGTGGAGATCAATCCGCTCATCATTACCAAGGAGAACACGCTGGTTGCGCTCGACGGCAAGGTGTCGTTCGACGACAACGGATTGTTCAAGCATCAGGATGTCCAGCAGATGCGGGATCTGAACGAAGAAGAGCCGTTGGAAATCGAAGCGACGGCAAACAACCTGAACTATGTGAAACTTGACGGCAACATCGGATGCATGGTGAACGGTGCTGGTCTGGCCATGGCAACGATGGACGTGATCAAATTGGCCGGCAGCGAGCCGGCGAATTTTTTGGATGTCGGCGGCGGCGCCACGAAAGAGACGGTGGCGGCGGGTTTCCGTATTCTCCTCAAAGATCCCAATGTGAAAGGCATTTTTATCAATATTTTCGGTGGGATCGTTCGGTGTGAGCGGATCGCGCATGGCGTGATCGAAGCGGCAAAGGAAGTGAAAATCAGCGTTCCACTGGTTGTGCGGCTGCAAGGGACCAATGCGGAA
>JAOUPN010000390.1 GCA_029879905.1 Nitrospira sp.
AGTGACAAAGGGAATGGTGTCTCTCAAGCAGGAAGGCGCCGAACGTGTGCTACAAGGCCACACGACACTCGAAGAAGTGATGCGCATCACCCAGCAGGAAATCGAAGTGTAACCATGCCGGTCTATCACTATCGCGGCTATCGAAACGACGGCGGTACCGCAGCAGGAATCATCGACGCGGAAAACGCGAAAGTCGCACGCCTGAAGCTCAGAAAAGATGGGGTCTTCCCGACCGATGTCGTGGAACAAGGCCATACATCGGCTCGGCGTCAGGAGGGAACCCATGTCAAGACGGCCTTTCAACCAAGCCGTTCCGCTACCTTAACTTCCGGTGATCTGGCATTGGTCACCCGGCAATTCGCCACATTGCTAATTGCCGGTCTTCCGTTGGTTGAGGCGTTGGGTGTTTTGGTCGATCAGGCCGAGAAAAAATCCACCAAGTCGCTGTTTGCGGATATCAGAGAACAAATTCGTGGCGGCAAATCATTGAGCGCGGTTTTAGAGACCTACGAGAAGGATTTTTCTCCGATTTATGTGCATATGGTCCGTGCAGGTGAGGCCAGCGGCGCGCTCGACCAAATCCTCTTTCGTCTGACAGAGTTTCTGGAAAAGCAGGCGGCACTCAAACATAAAGTGACCAATGCAGTGCTCTACCCCATGCTGATGCTGGTGGTGGGGATCTCGGTGCTGTTTTTTTTGATGACGTTCGTCGTGCCAAAGATTACCGCGGTCTTTGCGGATATGAATCAAGCCCTCCCATGGCCTACCCTTATTTTGATGTCGATAAGCAGTTTCTTTGCCGACTATTGGATTGCAGTCATCATCCTCATCGTCGGCGGAGTCGCCCTCCTTCGGCGCACCATCCAAACAGAGAAAGGTCGGATAGCCGCGGATCGACTGATTCTTCGCCTCCCGCTGATCGGAGACGTCGCACGAATGGTCTCGATCTCCAGATTGGCCGGCACCCTTTCTACCATGTTGGCCAGCGGGGTCCAATTGCTGGAGGCGCTCGACGTATCCAAACGCGTCATGAACAACCGCATCTTGGAGGAGGCCGTCGAAGGCGCCAGACAAAATATCCGCGAAGGCGAAACGATCGCCGATCCGTTGAAACGGAGCGGAGAATTCCCGGCCTTGGTGACCCATATGATCGCCGTGGGAGAACGGAGCGGCGAAATGGAAGAAATGTTGCGACGGGTGAGCCAGATTTACGACGGCGAGGTGGATCGGGTTATTACACGGTTGACTTCACTCATGGAGCCCATCATGATTTTAGCCATGGGGGTCATCGTATTTTTTATCGTGGTTGCGATTCTGTTGCCCATCTTCGAAATGGGACAAATGGTGGGGTAATGAATGTGATGGGTGAACGGTGAAGAGTGATGAGCAACGGATGAGGAACGGATCGACATAGGGAGGCATTCGATGATCCAAAGAGAACACAGCCATATGTGGCGTAAGATTACGATACTGTGCAGGGGGCAGAGAACTTCTTGTCTTCCCTCATCACCCGTCACTCATCACTCATCACGACGCATTTTTCACACGGAACGCGGATTCACCTTCATCGAAATCATGGTGGTGGTAGCCATTTTGGCTATCCTCGCGGCGTTGGTGGTTCCCCGCATCATGGGACGAACCGACGATGCCAAACGCACGGCGACCAAAGTTCAGATCCGGAACATCGAAGGAGCACTTCAGCTCTACAAACTGGACAATGGCGTGTATCCTACCACCGAGCAGGGACTCAGGGCCCTCGTAGAAAAACCGACCGTCGGCGTCATCCCGAAGAAGTGGAAGTTGGGCGGATACTTGCCGAAACTGCCGGAGGATCCATGGGGTAACCCCTTTAAGTATTTGAGCCCGAGCCAGCGAGGGGAGTACGAAGTCCTGTCCCTTGGGACCGACGGAGAAGTCGGCGGTGAAGGCTCCAATGCCGATATCGCCAACTGGAATCTGGACAAGGAATAGGCAAACAGCCGTCATGAGGGGGAAACTCAGCACTCAGCCCGCTTCGCCGATTCAGCCCGCGTCGATGAGTCCGCGAGGCGTGCGAGGCGAGCACTCAGCACTGGGGTCATCTTCCCCCTTCTCCCATCTTATGCCTGCCCCCTCACCACTAACCCCTCACTCCTTACTCTCATCGAGGGGTTTCACCATTTTTGAAATGCTCATCGTGCTCATGCTCTTGGGCGGAATCATGGTCATCGTCGTTCCGCGGATGATGGTGAACGAGGACCTGAGTTCAGCCGGACGAAAGTTTATCGGAACATTCCGCACACTCCAGCGGATGGCCGAAACCGGCCGGAAGCCGGTTAAACTGTATCTTGATCTTGATCAAGGCACCTATTGGGCCATGGTGATCGACGGCAAAGAAGAACGGCGCCTACACGACATCCGATGGGTAAAACCACGAGCATTTCCGGACATGATCCGCATGACCGAAGTGTCCAAGGGAAAAATTAAATGGACCTACGGCCGAGTTGATTTATTGTTCCACCCCAATGGTCGCATCGATCCGGTGAACCTCTATTTCTCCGACGCACAGAACAATCTCTTGGTTCTTGTCGTGGATTCCGTGACTGGAAACATCCGTACGCTGGATCAACGGCCTGAATTCATCAGACCACGACCGATTCCTGACCGTGTCAGAACATTATTGCAGGCTTCTGCCCAGAAGTAACAATGTCCATGGTCACGCCAAAGAGCACATCCGATGAAGCAGGCTTTACGCTGCTCGAAGTCCTGCTGGCCATCGCCGTATTGGCGATCGCGCTCCCCGTCCTTCTCGGTCTCCGCAACTTCGATATGAATCTGCATGATCAAGCACGGCAAATGACCGAGGCGACGCTCTTGGCCCAAGAAAAACTGCTCGAGGCCGAACTGGCCGGCACCTATCCGATCGGCGAAACGGCAGGAGAATTTCTCACGGCTCCGCTTGGCGCGCCGTTGACCGCGCAAGCGTTTCAACGTCCCGTCGGATACCGATGGAAGCGCACTGTGTCTCCCACTCCGTTTGAACTGATCCGTGAAGTGCGCATTCAAGTGTCCTGGCGCCGCGGCATACGACAAGAATCGCTCGAAGTCAGCACCTATGTTATTGCCGGCACAACATCATAAGTCTGAGCAGGGTTTTACGCTCATTGAACTGCTGGTGGCGATCGCACTGTTTGCCGTCGTCGCGTCGATGGTGTTCGGCTCGCTGATCACCACGAATCGCGCCATAGAAACAAGCCGCGATCTCTCCGCGCGCGAACAGATGACCAGAAGGCTCTTGCGCGTGATGTCGGACGACATCTCACTCAGCAGACAGGTCGGGGGGTTTCAATGGGTGGGAATCAACGGGACGTTTGCAGGGCAGCCGGCGGATACCTTGGCATTCCTTGCCGTCAATGACGGAGCCGGCGGATCCGGAGTACGGGAAAGTGAGATGATCCGAGTCGTCTACACTCGGGAACGCGATCGCTTGATCCGATTCACGAAAAGAAATCTGTACTCCCTCACGGACGAATCCCT
>JAOUPN010000391.1 GCA_029879905.1 Nitrospira sp.
TCGTCTTGAGGCGGGAATCCAGTCCTGCGCGGACACGCTCAAGCTTGGTACGGGATCATGTCGAGACATGGCATGGTTCCTATGCCAAGCGCTCCGTCACCTGGGTTTCGGAACCCGGTTCGTCTCCGGCTATTTGGTACAGCTGGCTCAGGACCCTATCAATGGCGAACCAGTATCCGGTGTGTCGTCAGACTTTCTCGACCTCCATGCCTGGACGGAAATCTATCTGCCCGGTGCCGGGTGGGTGGGACTCGACCCAACCTCAGGCCTGTTTGCCGGGGAAGGCCACATCCCTCTGTGCTGTACCCCCAATCCATCTAGTGCGGCCCCTATCACCGGTACCCTCGAGGGGGACGCCGATGTCCAATTTCATTTCGATATGTCCATCACCCGTGTCCGCGAAGGGTCTCGTGTGACGAAACCATACACCGATGCTCAATGGCGTGATATCGATGAGTTGGGGAAGTCCGTCGATATCACACTACATGAACGTGATGTGCGATTGACCATGGGGGGAGAGCCGACGTTCGTCTCACTCGATGATCGGGACGGTCTTGAGTGGCACTATAGTGCGCTCAGCGTGGCGAAGAAGGAATTGGGCAAGACTCTTCTGCATCGTTTGCGCCATCGCTTCGCTCCAGGTGGCCTGGTGATGTTCAATCAAGGCAAATGGTATCCGGGCGAAATTTTGCCACGGTGGGCGCTGCCCTGCATTTGGCGATTGGACGGCGCACCTATCTGGAAGGACGATCACCTGTTCGCCGACCCCGACTCTTCACTCGGCCATACGATTGACACGGCCAAAAATTTCCTTGACGCGATCGGGGTTGCGCTTGGTATCCCCCCCAGCTATGTCCTGCCAGCCAGGGAAGACACGGCCTATTACCTCTGGAAAGAACAACGATTGCCCCATGAGTATGACATCTTGACGGCCGATGTGTATGAACAACGAGAGCGCCAACGATTGCAAACGCTCATGGATCAGAACTTGAACGCACCGGTAGGTTATGTACTACCGGTACACTTTTCTCACCGACGCCGCCGCTGGATCAGCAATCGCTGGAAATTTAGAGGACCGCATCTGGTCTTGCTCGCAGGAGATTCACCCATTGGATTGCGTTTGCCGATTTCGGGACTGCCCTGCCCGAGAGAGGCAGAAGAAGAGGTTGCTCTTGAACGCAGCCTGTTCGAAGATGTTGAGCATCTCCCCAGGCCTGACACATTGCATGAAAAACTTGCTTTAGACGGTCAACCCGACGATGGCGTCTTTTGTGATGATCCCAACGGACTCATTAAGACCGCGCTCTGTGCGGAGGTGCGTGGGGGCGTGCTGCACCTATTTTTGCCTCCGGTTGTCTATGCCGAGCATTTTCTAGAACTGATACATGCCGTTGAACACACTGCGGCCTCATTGCGGACTCCGATTGTCTTGGAGGGGTACCCTCCACCGAACGACAAACGTCTTTGCCATTTTAGCGTCACTCCGGACCCCGGCGTCATTGAAGTCAATGTGCACCCTGCACACAACTGGAAAGAGCTCAAGAGCATCACGGAAACCGTCTATGACGAAGCACGCCTGTCCGGCCTCTCGGCTGAAAAGTTCATGCTCAATGGACGGCGTGTCGGAACCGGGGGGGGCAATCACATCGTTCTCGGCGCCGCCAAGCCTGGCGATAGTCCGTTCCTACGACGTCCGGACTTACTCGAATCGATGATTCGATTTTGGCAAAATCACCCCTCTCTCTCCTATTTATTCTCCGGTCTCTATATCGGTCCCACGAGTCAGGCGCCACGTATCGACGAAGCCCGCCACGACTCGTTGTACGAACTTGAGGTGGCGTTTCAGCAGGTTCCCAATAAAGGGACGGTCCCACCCTGGTTTGTCGATCGCCTGTTTCGCAATCTTCTGGTCGACCTGTCTGGAAACACCCACCGCGCGGAATTTTGCATTGATAAACTCTATAGCCCGGACAGCGATCGCGGGCGGCTCGGACTACTAGAGATGCGAGGGTTTGAGATGCCGCCTCATCCCCAGATGAACCTGATTCAGGCCCTTTTACTCCGATGTTGTATCGCCAGGTTTTGGGAAACTCCCTACCGTTCGAAATTAGTTCGGTGGGGCACTCAACTTCACGACACGTTCATGCTCCCTCATTATATCGGTGAGGATTTCCGGCATGTCCTTGATGAATTGCGAGCCAGTGGTTTTGATCTGAAACATGAGTGGTTCACGCCCTTCTTTGCCTTTCGATTTCCTATTTGTGGATCCGTTCAAGTCGACGGGGTTACGCTCATCCTGCGCTCCGCCCTTGAACCCTGGCCTGTGATGGGAGAGGAATCCATGACCGGAGGCGTCAGTCGTGCCGTGGATGCCACGGTTGAACGCCTCGAAGTCAATGCAATCGGCTTAAGACCCGATAAACATATCGTCGCCTGTAACGGACGAATGGTCCCCCTATCAGCAACAAACGTAACCGATACCTATGTCGGTGGAGTTCGATTTAAGGCGTGGGCACAACCCTCGAGCCTGCATCCTCAATTACCCGTTCATTCTCCATTGGTTTTTGACCTTGTGGATACGAGGCACGGGCGCTCACTCGGTGGCTGTACCTATCATGTGGCACACCCTGGAGGACGGACCTTTGAGCGCTATCCCGTCAATGAAAACGAAGCAGAAGGGAGACGGATGGCACGTTTTGAATCAATCGGTCATACTCCAGGCCCGATGACGATTCCCTCTCACGAATTCAATGAAGCCTTTCCCCATACACTCGATTTACGCCGAGGGAGATAATTCACAAACTCGCCTTTGGATATGCAGGATGTGCCTGTACGAGACACCAGTGGGTGACGTTTTGGCGTCCGCGCAAGGACACGAAAGACAGCCAAGACGGCTTACATCCCATCGAGTTCGGATAAGGAGTCGGTAATATGGGGACGTCAGTGGTGTTGCAGGGACTCTGAAGATACCCGTTTCCCGGTCGCTTTCCTGCGTGTCGAGCGAGAACTTCGTGGGATTGAGATACATGAGATGCGCAGGGATGGTTCAGCATTTGCTGACTCAGCACACAAGAGCGCTATGCAGGGCTACGGACATGTACTGAAAAGAAAGGCCTTACAGGCTCACGATACCGTCTGATTCAGATATGGGAGACCTTGCGGGCGCGTTCTGCAATCTTTTTTCGAAGGCGGGCTTTTTCCAAGCTGATCTCGGCCTCTTTCAAATCGGATGGCAGACCACCGGCTTGGAGCCGCCGTTCAGCCTCTTCAACTTTGGCGGTCGCCCGATCAACGTCGATATCTTCGGCGTTCTCAGCGATTTCGGCCATGATGGTTACTTGGGTCGGGGTCACTTCTGCATAGCCCCACAGCACGGCCATATGGTTCGTTTGCTCGCCGTTTCTGTACCGGAGCTCTCCGATACGCAGGGCCGAGAGAAAGTGGCAATGCCCGGGCAGCACCCCAAAATCTCCCTCTGCACCGGGGGCAATCACTTCAT
>JAOUPN010000392.1 GCA_029879905.1 Nitrospira sp.
CTGTTGCATCACGCACATAAAACGGCTGCTCCGATGTGCCGGCGGCGATCGTCTTCCAACGAGAATTTTTATCCGTGCCGGTATGTTCTTCCACCTTGTAGGAATAGAACACGCAAGGGAGTCCGCCGAAGGGTGAGGTTAGGAGTTCCGCTTCGGGCTCTGCCTGTCCGTTGATCTCAACCAAGCCCAGGGCGAGCGATCGAATGGGTGACGTCGGGATGCCGGCAATCAGGCGCTTACGTTGCTGTGATGTCCAGCCGTACCACAACAGCCATAGGCCTCCGGCCGTACCCACCAGGAGGGGAAACAGTATGGCATCGGGTAGTTGGCTCCAGTGACTCGTGTGAGCGGTTTTCTGGATTCCCGCGACGAAGATAATGCCCGCAATGACCAGCGCGAGTCCGAAGAAGAGACTCCAGAACCACAAATTCCCTGATCCGGTCTTGTCTGGCATAGGATGATGAGGGGACGAGTGCCGGAGAGCTTCCATGCGAGCCCTCGCGCGGGCATACAGCTGCTGTTCGTCGATTCGAATCGCTACCGCGGCACCCTTATACGACTCGTTGAGCTGGGTGAGACATCCCTGTGCAAGCCACCAACCGTGACAGATGCTGCAGCTGGTGATCGTGGCTCCGGTTAGCGTCTCTGAGTCCATCTGAATCGCGCATCGTGGGCATGTGGCCTGGGTGCGGACCGCCACCCCTCCGCCACTGCCGACCGCTTGCTTCAGAGACAGGTAGTCTTCCACAAAGCAATTCACTTCTCCCGCATCCAGCCACAGCCCGTGGCCTGAGTCGCAGACATCAAGATCGGGACCTTGGGTCGTCGGGAGCCGGACAAGGTCGTTCTGGCAGTCGAGACATTTCATAGAGAATAGAGAAAGGTATCTATGAACTGTAGCAAGATTCGAGGGGCTGTCAATGTGAATGGTGCGTAAGTGCTAGACAAACAAGGGCTGTTGAATCCAGTCTGGTCGCTGAGGCCCATTAATTACGGGAACGGTGCTGTCGGTGGTGAGGTGAATGTTCGGAGGCGGCTTGAACACCAATGCCGCGCTGTCCCCTAGATTATTGCGTGCCTGTTCGCCTTAGGCTGTCGACCCATGCTATCCTAGCACGTGACATATGAATGGGACCCGAGGAAGGCTGAAGCAAACCGACGCAAGCATGGTGTTCCCTTTGAAGAAGCCGCTTCGATATTTCGAGACATGGGCGCACTGACTTTTGAGGATCCAGACCATTCAGATGAAGAGCCACGTGAAATTACAATTGGTCTCTCGACACAGGGACGTGTTTTGTTTGTCTCGCATTGTGATCGCGGGAAACGGATTAGAATCATAAGCGCCAGAAAGGCAACTCCCAATGAAAGGACGCAGTATGCGCAAAGCCTCCTCTAAAACGATGAATGAAGACCTCCGACCCGAGTACGACTTGAAGAAGCTAAGAGGGGGTGTGAGGGGGAAATACTATCAACGGGCAATGGCAGGAACTAATCTGGTTCTCATTGATCCAGAACTGGCCAAAGTATTTCCTGATTCAGCGTCGGTGAATCGAGCCTTGCGCGCCCTGTGTGACGCAGCCGCCAGGACAGCCAAGCCATCCCGTCGTTCGATCAAAGGCTCATCCAATCGTAAGCGATCAGCTGCATAATCCCCGCATTTTCCACGTGTCCCTCGAAGCAGCCTTCCCCGATAGCGTCCATTTCCCTTTGAGGTAGGATCAAGGAAGCTGGCGCCTTTGAATTGTCCGCCGTCCGTGCAGGCGGGCAATTCTTAATTTTATGACACTGTCTTGGCATGAAATGGTTCCTGCAACACCTCTACCCGCAACAGAGGTGAGCTATGGTAACCCGTACGCGTCGGACAGAAAAACTTGACCTTCGGGTCAGCTCTTCTGCCAAGCGGACGCTGGAAGCTGCCGCCTCTGTTCCGAACTGTACCGTCAGCGCGTTTGTCCTTGAAAGTGCCCTGGCCCGTGCGGACGAAGCCTTGGCTGGTCGCTGATCGTTCCCTTTGAGCAAGGTGAAGTGGATCGAGTTTCTGGCCGCGCTGGATTCCCCAACTCGCACCCTTCCAAGAATGCAGCGCCTCCTCACGGAGCCAGGTTTCTTTGACGTGAAACTGGCACTAAGCTCTGAAGAAAATCGGTGACGAGGCATATCGAAAAGCTCCAACCGCATCATGCCGTTGAAGCCTTCGATTGTGGACGGGACGCGCTCAATCACCCGCCTCCGCAGAAAGCCACGGCTTGTCAGCCGTGGAGGAATGCGCAGCGGGTGTCCTCCGAAGCCTTGGCGCCCGGCCTTCGCAGCCGAAAAGGTTGCTTCGGCGGAGTAGGCAAGGAGGACACGCTTCGGCGAGATGTCGCCGAAGACTTAAGAGGGGCCACGGCTGGGAAGCCGTGGGGCTCCACTTTCTCCTTGAACACGCGGTACAGAATCAACTCAGTATGGGGGCGAAGGCCTATGTCGGGTTGGCCAGACCGCCAAATGGGCTCAATCCGACATTTAGCGGAGAGGATTCAGAGGATAGGCCGGCTTCGTGATCAAGACCCATTTGCCCTGCGGCAACCGATTGCATCTGTGATGCGAAATCAGGAAGGAGCCTGATGCCCGCTGCTGATATGGAATCTCTGAGGTTCCAATTTGGAGAAGCGGAATTTGTCCTCTGCAAGTAGGTGTGATGGCAAGGTGAGGTTTCTCATATAGGATGTGGACGGGCGATACGCTATGCTATACAGTCTCATGGTATGATTAAGACGTTTCGGCACAAGGGGCTGCAAGCCTTTTTTGAAACTGGAAGTAAGGCGGGTATCCAGCCACACCATGCGGCTCGGCTCAAACGGCAACTGGGTCGGCTTGACCTGGCCAAAACGGCGGAGGATATGAACGTACCGGGATGGGGGCTGCATGCCTTGGCTGGTACTCTGGCAGGCCGATATGCGGTCTCAGTGAGCGGGAATTGGCGAGTGACCTTTGGGTTCAATGGCGAAGATGCCGTTCTCATCGACTACCAAGATTATCATTAGGAGGACGACCACATGAGCCGTATGCATAATCCGCCGCATCCCGGCGAGATGTTGAGGGAGGATATTCTGCCTGCCTTAGGCTTGACCGTAACGCAAGCTGCCTCGCAACTAGGTGTGACCCGTGCCGCATTATCCCGTGTCTTGAACGGACGAGCCGCAATCTCTCCGGAAATGGCCCTGCGATTAGAGGGGTGGCTCGGCGTAGAGCGCGGAGGCCGTGCCGATGTATGGTTGGCTCAGCAGGCCGCCTATGATCTGTGGAAAGCTCGTAAGGCGGGCGCACCAAGAGTGCGGCGGGCGGCGGTGATCGAAGCCTGACGGCACAAAGTCTATAAAAAGAAACGGCCACTGATCCAGGTAGGAACAGTGGCCGTGATGCGTCGAGATTGGCTCCCCGGGCAGGACTCGAACCTGCGACCAGCCGGTTACAAGACCCCCAATCTTTCGACTGGGCTTGGACTATCTCATCACC
>JAOUPN010000082.1 GCA_029879905.1 Nitrospira sp.
TCGTCCATCCTGAATGCCATGAGAACGTGGTCAACAAGGCGGATCTGATCGGGTCGACGGAGTTCATTATCCGGACCGTCACGGCCGCACCGGCGGGGACCGTGTGGGCGGTCGGAACAGAATTGAATCTGGTCAATCGCCTCAAGCATGAGATGACCGATAAGAAGGTGTTCTTCCTGTCTTCGACGATCTGTCAATGCGCCACCATGTTTCGGATTGATGCCGCACATCTCTGTTGGGCGATGGAAAATCTGGCCGACGGCCACGTCGTCAACCATATCACTGTGCCGGAGGACGACAAACAGTGGGCGAGGGTGGCGTTGGATCGCATGATGTCGGTCAGCTAGCTCTCGTAAGCAGTTTTGAGTTATAAGGTGTGAGTGTTGAGTGTGGTCCGGAACAACTCATAACTAAAAACTCAAAACCGAAAACGTCATCCTCCTATCTCATCCATGGATTACAAATCGACGCTCAATTTGCCCAAGACCGATTTCCCGATGAAGGCGAATTTGCCGCAACGGGAACCGGAGTTGCTCGCGTGGTGGGCGGAACAGAAGCTCTATGAGCGGATCCAGGAAGCCCGTAAGGGGCGTCCTCGCTACGTCCTGCACGACGGTCCTCCCTACGCCAACGGCCGAATCCATATCGGCCATGCGCTGAATAAGATTCTCAAAGACATCATCGTGAAATCCAAAACCATGGCCGGCTTTCATGCGCCCTATGTTCCGGGATGGGACTGCCATGGTCTGCCGATCGAGCATCAGGTGATGAAGGAGTTGGGCGACAAGAAGAAGACGTTGGATGTCTCGGCGATTCGCGGACTGTGTCGGGACTACGCCGACAAGTATGTGAAGATTCAGCGGGAGGAGTTCCAACGTCTCGGCGTGTTCGGCGAATGGGAACAGCCGTATTTGACGATGATGCCTGCCTATGAAGCCTCGATCATTCGTGAGTTCGGCAAGTTTGTGGAGCGAGGCGGAGTCTATAAAGGTCTCAAGCCGGTGTTGTGGTGTACGCAGGACCGAACGGCCTTGGCCGAAGCTGAAGTCGAGTATGACAACCATACGTCGCCGTCCATCTATGTCAAGTTCCCGGTTGTGACGTCTCCGGACGTGCTTAGCCGCACGTTCCCCGATGTTGAATTCCCCGGCGAGATCACGTCGGTGTCCGTCGTGATCTGGACGACCACGCCATGGACGCTCCCAGCCAATCAAGCCGTCTGTCTCCATCCGGACATCGACTATGCCTTTGTGCATATCGGTGACGAATTGCTGATCATGGCGGAAAAGCTTCTTGAGAGCGTCGCAAAGGCCTGTGGGCTTGAAGGCTATCGTGTCGTGGGAACCAAGAAGGGCGGCGCAGGGTTTGAGGGGTTGGAAACACAACGGCCCCTGTCCACGGGATTATCGCCGATTTTGCTGGGTGATTTTGTCACGCTCGATCAGGGCACCGGCTGCGTCCATATCGCGCCGGGCCACGGCATGGAGGACTATATTTTGGTCCTTGGTCACAATGCCAAGGCGTCCGTCGGCGAACGGTTGGAGATCCTCGCGCCGGTCGACAACGGCGGCCGCTTTACGGAGATCGTGAAGGAGTTCGCCGGCCAACATGTCTTAAAGGCCAATCCGAAGATCGTCGACTTTCTCCAAGACAACGGGCGGCTGTTGGGCCACGGATCGTTGAACCATTCCTATCCCCATTGCTGGCGCTGCAAGAATCCCGTCATCTTCCGTGCGACGGAACAGTGGTTCGTGGCGATGGAGACGAACGAGTTGCGGCAAGAGGCGTTGGGAGAAATCGATCGGGTCCGGTGGATCCCTGCCTACGGTCGTGATCGAATCAACGGCATGATCGAGAATAGGCCCGACTGGTGTCTCTCCCGTCAGCGTGTATGGGGGGTGCCGATTCCCGGTTTCACATGTGCCGGGTGCCGTACGGTACTGGCCGACCCGAACATCATCGAACACATTGCCGGCCTGGTCGAATCGAGCGGGGCGGGTATCTGGTTTGAGCGCTCCGCTGCGGAATTGCTTCCCACAGGGACTTCCTGTCCGAAGTGTGCGGGCAAGACGTTTGAAAAGGAACGGGACATTCTTGATGTGTGGTTCGAATCCGGGGTGAGTTATGCCGCGGTATTGAAGCCCAGGAAGTGGTGGCCGGCCGATCTCTACCTTGAAGGGTCGGATCAGCATCGAGGGTGGTTTCACAGCGCCTTATTGGCCGGTGTCACAACGGATCGACGGGCGCCCTACAAGGCCGTGTTGACCCATGGGTTTGTGGTCGACGGGCAGGGCAAGAAGATGTCCAAGTCGGCCGGCAATGTGGTGGCGCCGCAAGATGTCATCAAACAGTCCGGGGCCGAGATTCTCAGGCTCTGGGTGGCGGCGCAGGACTATAAAGATGACCTCAGAATTTCACCGGCCATTCTGAGTCAGCAAGTCGAAGTCTATCGAAAGATCAGAAATACTTGTCGGTTTATCCTCAGTAATCTGTATGATTTTGACCCGGTCCTCCATCGTGTGAGTTTCGACCAGTTGCCGGAATTGGATCGCTGGACGTTGGCGAAGCTCCGTCATCTTGTCGATGTCGTCACGACGAGTTATGAACAGTTTGACTTCCGCCAAATTATTCACGAGCTCGACTATTTTTGCACGGTGAATTTGAGCGCCATCTATTTGGATATTTTGAAAGATCGTCTCTATACCTTTCACAAGGACTCTCGGGTGCGTCGCAGCTCTCAGACGGTCTTATGTGACGTTCTCGTGACGTTTGCGAAGCTGATTGCTCCGATTCTCAGCTTCACGGCCGATGAGATCTGGCGCATGTTGCCGGAGGGGATACGGAAAGATGCCGGTGCGGATAGCGTGCATTTGGCGATGTTTCCCGAAGACTGTTCGGTGTGGGCCGATGAGCCGTTAGTGGAACGATGGGAGCGGTTATTGAAGTATCGCACTCAGGTTCAAGGTGTGCTGGAAGAGGCCAGACGGGAGAAGATGATCGGATCGTCCCTTGAGGCCGATGTGCACATCGAGGCCGATGACGAGGCGTTTCAGTTTCTGAGGCGGTATGAGTCGGATCTGAGCACGGTTTGTATCGTGTCGAAGGTGACGTTGACGCAAAGTCCCAAGAGCGGCGACTCGCTTCGTGTGACGGTGGCGAAGTCGCAGGCGGGAAAGTGTGAGCGGTGTTGGAACTATCGGGAGGCCGTGGGCAGCGATGCCGGGCACCCGACGCTGTGCGATCGGTGCTTGGAGGCCATTCGTTGAACGGCTCCGTCTTGCGCAATTTTCTGCTGGCGTCCCTCACGGGCGTCATCATCGTGGTGGACCAGATCACCAAGCTCTACATCATGCAAACGATGCGGTTGCATGAATCCATTCCTGTCGTTGCGGACTACTTCAGCCTCACCTACATCAGGAATCCCGGAGCGGCATTCGGCCTTCTGGCCGGCAGCAGCACGACGTTCCGCATGATATTCTTCGGGCTGACATCGATCTTTGCACTGGGCTTATTGGGGACGATTCTCGTGCGGATGCCGGAACGAGATCGGATGGGACGGCTCAGCGTGGCGGCTATCTTGGGAGGTGCGATCGGGAATCTGATCGACCGGATGCGTTACGGGGAAGTGATCGATTTTCTGGATGTCTATGTCGGGACCTACCATTGGCCGGCGTTCAATGTGGCGGATTCCGCCATTACCGTCGGGGTGATCTTCTTGATCATCCACTTTGCCTTCGAAAAGAAAGAGGACTCTCCCAATTCCTCGGAAGAGCCCTCGTCATCATAAACACAGTAACACACATGTTACGTGTTGAACTGTGAGTGGTGAGTTCAACTCAAAACTTGCCCGCGTTGCCGTGGGCACTTATGCCGGCATCGGGACGATAAACCCGCCCTTTTCCTTCACTTCTTTCTGCTGATCGGCTGAGAAAAGAAACAGCGGCTCGCTATGGCAGAATTGACATTCCTTCGTCGTCACTGCGGCGTCAGGCTCCCCGATGCTGACGAGATATTCTTTGGCCAATTTCAACGCCGTGGCTTCATCCGTGGTCATGACGTCGAAGTGAATACGGCCTTTCTGTCCTATAACCCAGGTGTCGTATACATGAATCGTATCTGACGCCATTCCGGAAACTCCTTTCAATGGAAGACCAATAAGACGACAATTCCGAGCATAATACGGTAGTAGGCAAAGACTCGCAAGGTATGGCGTTTGACATAGGCCAAAAACGCCGCGATCACCCCCCAGGCGACGAGGAACGACACGACCATTCCGAGGCCCAGCGCCAGAAAGTCTTGTTCGGTAAACGTGCCTCTGGCCTTCCAGGTTTCGTATAAGGTCGCGGCAATGATGGTCGGAAGCGCGAGAAAGAACGAGTACTCCGTGGCGACTTTCCGATCAAGTCCCGCCAGCAGGCCGCCGATGATGGTTGAGCCAGATCGGGACATGCCGGGAATGAGTGCCGCGCATTGTGCCAGGCCGATGTACAGGGCATGGATCGGAGAAACCTGTTCAAGTTGAAGGACTCGGTTGCTCCGTTTCAACGCTTCGACGAGCAGGATCACGATCCCGCCGAAGATGGATGTGGCGGCGACGGTTTGCGGCGTGAACAGATGTGCCTTGATCCAGCCATGAGCCAACAAGCCGACCAGCGCGGCCGGAAGAAACGCGATGCCCAGGCCCAGGATAAACCACAGCTGAGGATGCGCCCGTGTCGAAGCTTTGAGGCATGCGATCCACGTCGGATGCTCCCCGTTTTTCACGAACGACCGAAACGCGATTTGTTCTTCCCAGGCGCCGGACATGAGCCTTGCGATCTTTTCGCGCTCGAAGACCATCACGGCCAGGATGGCTCCCAATTGGATGGAAATTTCGGCATTCGCCGCGACATCGCCGGTAAAGCCGAGCGCATGGCCGACAAGAATCAGATGGCCGGTCGACGAGACAGGAAGGAATTCCGTCAGCCCTTCGACGATACCGAGGATAATCGCAAGTGCAGGACCCCATTCATTCACGTGTGTGCCTTCGAGTAGAATTGTCGTCGGTTGTGTCTCTGGTTGCCGAGCGATCATCACAGAGCAGGCATGATCCGTCAAGAGGAGGATTGATTGCCGCATCCACGTTTCTCAACCGATGCGTCAAATGCAAATGTGTTGACAAAGATCGACCGTTGGCCTACACACAATTGAACAGATCTATCCGAATCGGCAGTAGTCCTTTCAAGATGAATCGGGTATGAATACGTATATGCCGATCTTTATGGGGGAGTCGGGAGAGGGAGGTTTCTTATGAAGCGGGAGTGGTCGACGATAACAGTAATAATGGCCTGTGTGCTGTTGATGACTGGTTGTGTATCCAGCTCCAAGTATCAGGAAGCATTGACCGAGGCGGATATCGCCAAAGAAGAACTGGGGAAGGCTCGTGAGCAAAAGATCGCCATGGAGCAGCAGATTCGGACGTTGAAGGAACTGAACGTCAAGGTCAATAATGAGGCGAATGTCGCTCGCGACGAGCTGCAACGAATTCAGCATAGTCGTGATAAGGAGCGGGGTACGGTTCAAGGGCGGACGAGTGAGTTGGAGGGGAAAGTCAAGTCGTTGTCGGTGCAAAATCGAAATATGCGCCGGGAATTGAAGGATGTGAATCGCCATAACGATACGTTGAAGTCGATGGTGGCGCGGTATCAGAAGGAGCTGAAAGATCGATCACATATGCCTGCCGGTGGAGCGACTCCCGCGCCGGTTCCGGCGCCTGCGGCTCCATCGTCTGCAGTGGTGCCGGAAGCGCCTGCGGCACCGGCTGCTCCGGCGGCGGCTTCGGGTGTCATCAATATCAATAAGGCGGCGGCGAGCGATCTGGTGCTGTTCTTGGGAGTCACGCAGGAGGAAGCGGATAGGATCGTCAATAATCGTCCCTATCGCGTGAAGGGAGAATTAGTAGCGAAGAACGTCGTGCCGAAGGGGACATTCGATACGATCAAGGATCGTATTACAGTCAGCCAGTAGTGTAGCCGGTCGATCTTATCGATTGAGAAAAGGGCCGCCCTCCGCATGGAGGACGGCCCTTTTTCTTTCTCTGGGATGCCATAGCCTGTCTTGTCATCGAATCCCACTAAGGTGAAGGGAAGGGGATTCTCACCGTCAGTTGGTCCATGGACGCATCTTGATTGACCACGTAGGTGGCGTTCTCCTGTCGAGGACGATCAGCACCGGCAGTAACCGATTCCTGTACCGTGTCGGGAGTCTGACGAGTCATCGGAGGCAGGTCTTGCTCAAAGATTCTGGCTACGGAGTTGCGAGATATGCGGGCGATGATGGTTATCGACCGGCTTGCGAGAGGGAGTGAGACGGATATTCTTCGACCGGCAGAGAGTTTCAGCGAGGGTTGGGCGTCATCCTTCTGAGGTAATAGACGTTGGGGAGGTTGGGACGCGTCGGTGAGCCAAAGTTGGAGATAGGTCTCCTGATTCGATTCAACCGTCAAGAGTATGGGGCCTCTGTGACTTAAAGCAATGGAAGGGCTGACTTCACGGCTCCGGTCGTCGGGCTCTTGGATGAGGAAGCTATAGCGCAGGCCAAGCGGTGTCGTCGAATCGATGGCCTCTGTTACCGGGCCCTGTTGAGGCAACATCCTACCCATATTCTCAGGCCTCTCTGCCTGGGGTGCCGATTGAGCCATTGAGGTCAGTGGTTGTTCCTGCTTTGCCTCCTGCATGTCGGAGGTCGTGACAGGATCGGTATACCCGTAGAAAAGTGCACGGGCCTTGGCAATTGGGGCAATTGCGGCAGGTTCTATCAACCTGGATGGAGCGGACAAAGGTGCGTGGGGCAAGGCAGAGGATGCTGGTGTCTCTCGGATCTCTTTCTTGTGAGGAGATGGGCTGGTGTGTGGGGCAACCATGCCTGACTCATCGGAGAGGGGAACAGGTTGTGAAAAGGAATGATCCTGTTCGCCCGGTCGATTCTTCAGGCTAGGGGAGCTACCAGAGGTTCTTTGTTCACGGGAGGCCGGAGCAGGAGCCTGCTCTCGTTTCATCACTCGGTCCAGTGATGCCTCGCTCGTGGCCGCTCTTTCTTCGGGAGCCTCAAAAGGTGTGGCTTCAATGGGCAGATCGGAGCTCGGCGACGATTTCTGTTGTGACGATGAAGGGGCTTGTGCCGGCGGCGCAGACGGCCTTGTCTCTTCGGTCGCTACCGATGGCGCAGCATGCTTGAGGCTGTCTTCATAGATCTTGGTGCCCAGGACGACGGCAACGACGGTAGCAGCGAGTCCTCCGGCCCAGGCAAGTCCCGACGGACGTCTGAACCAATCGAGCCATGTGGCTGTGCCGGATGTATTGGTCTGATTGAGCGCCTGTAGCAGCCGTCGCCGAACGGCGGGATCAGCCAACAATTCTTTGAGCGCCTGTTCATCCGCCAACGCATCGAAGAGGTGCTGGTCGGCCAAGGCAGCCGAATAGAGACGCGCCTGTTCTTCCGGCGTCAGGGTGTCGGCTGCAAAGCCACCAAGGAGTTTGTCGAGGTCCTGATCACGCATCTTTAGGCCAAGTAAGTGGTAAGGGGTAAGGGGTAAGGCGATAACCCGCTCTGCAATTCAAAACTAAACACTCACAACTCAACAGTACAGTGATTACTCCCATGATCCACCCATGAGCGATAAGAGTTGTTTTCGGCAGCGCAGGTCCCAGGTATAGATGGTGTTGATCGATGTTTGCCCCATCAGTTTCTGAATTTCCGGGAATGTCTTCCCCTCCAGCTTCCATTTGAACAGTTCACGACAACGGTCCCCGAGCTGACTGACGGCAGAGAACAACCGATCCACCCGTTGCTTCTGGTCGAGTTGCGTCGCCGGATCATCAGTCGGATCGGCGAGCGGCAATGCGTCAACGGATTCCTGATTATACTCGCCTCTGCGGAAGGTCTTCCGTTTGGCATCCAACATCTTAAACCGCAGAACCTGGAATGCGAGAGGCACAAGCTCGGTCAGATCGGTCACACGTGCGTACTTTTCATGGAGGAGGGCTAAGACGTCCTGCGTGAGATCCTCAGCCTGATCCCTCGATACACGTGATGTCGCAAAAGCGAGAATCCTTTCACGGAGGCAGGTCAGTATATCGTCACGGCTCATAGAACGTTGTGCCTCTCACAGGGTGCTGATAGCGCTTCCTAGAGTTATTACCCCATGCCGTAAAAAGTGAAAAGTGAAAGGTGAAACGTAAAAGGTGGAGCCCCACGGTCTTCGCCTACTTCGCCGAATCCACTCGGCTTCGAAGGCCAAGCAGCCGTGGCTTCCTGCGAAGGCGGGTGAAGAAAAGAATTTCAGATGATGTGACGTTTTAAGGCATATGTGTGTTGGACAGATCTCCCAATGACCGAAAGCTGAGTCCCAACCCATTGCAGACTTCCACCTGCCGGTCGAAGCGGTTTTTCGTATTGATCATCTTCAATAAGCGGCCAAGACCCACGCGGCCCCATGCGGCGAGGTGAAACACCGACAGAGGATAATCAGTGCCGAACAGGAGACGCCCCTGCAATTCCTGGTGCTTTCGGAGATACAGGAGCATGCGAAAGCGGTTGGGCAAGGTGAGGGCGGAGATGTCGGCGTAAAAGTGCGGATAGCGCTGGACGAACTCATGCAACGTAGGGATGAACTTTTCATAGAGCATGAGGCCGTAACTGCAGGCATGGGCCGCAATGACCGTGGCCCCTTCATCGAGCGCGAGCCGGAGGCGGTCTGGATCGCCGACCGATTGATCCTTGCCGAT
This sequence comes from Nitrospira sp., assembly GCA_029879905.1. GTDB lineage: Bacteria > Nitrospirota > Nitrospiria > Nitrospirales > Nitrospiraceae > Nitrospira_D. Next base: position 8,766 of record JAOUPN010000082.1, read on the forward strand.
GAGGCTGAACTCATACCCGACGTGACTGAGGAACGGCAGCTTCCGTTCTGCGAGGGCTCGGTAAAACGGCTTGTAGCGTGGATCGGCCGGATTGAACTGTTGTGCGTTCGGCAGGACTTTAACGAGCACGGCCCCGGCGTCGGCACAGCGGTGGATTTCTTCGACGGCGTCGCGACGCTGGGGATTGATCGACACGCCTGCCGACAGTTCATCGGGATGGGCCTTGGTGGTGTTCAGGACATAATCGTTGCCGATAAGAAAATCCGTGTGTTCTTTGACCAGACGGCCGTTTCCGTCATACATGCCGTCCATGCCGAGGATGACGGCCTTCTGTACGAATCGGGAAGCGCGGAGTTCGGTGAGCAGGTCATTCAGGTACTTCTGATTGGCCTCATGCGGCTTGTCCGGGGACAGCTGATGTTTCCAGAGCAAATAACGGAACAGTGGACTCTTGAGGATCTTCGGCGAGATGTAGCAGCCGTTGCCGCCGTCCGGAAACGCGGCCAGATGCACGTGGCAGTCTACTAATGTTTTCTCACTCGGTGTCCTGTTCTCAGTTCCCATGCTTTGTGCAAGGTCGTTCTTGTATTTCAAAGGACTGAGGACTGAGGACTGAGGACTGAGTAAGATGTCACGAACTTCGATCTCTATCCCCTTTCCGAAACACTCAGTCCACAGTCCTCACTACTCAGTCCTACAGGACTCATCGCGCGAAGAGAGCCGTTCCGTTGCGATACGTTTCACGCCGCGCAGGTCAAGCTTACCTGTGCCGAGGGCCGGTAACGCCTCAACCTTGACGAAGTGGTGTTTGCTTGGAATGAACAAATTGGGTAGCCCGCTTTGAGGTAACTTTTCAAGAATCGCGGGAATTCTGGATTCGTCGAGCGTATGCAGGACCACCAACCGTTCCCCTTTCTTCTCATCCGGAAGACCGGTGACCGCAAAGACCTGGGTGTCGGAGTCGGCGGCGTGGTGTAAGGCTTCTTCCACGCGACCATGGGGGACCATTTCCCCTCCGATTTTGGAAAACCGGGCCAGCCGGTCGGTGATCGTCACGAATCCGTCTTCGTCCAGCTTCGCAATGTCGCCCGTCACGTACCAGCCGTCGCGAATAGCTTGAGCGGTCAGGTCTTCCCGGCCTAAGTACCCTTTCATGACGTTCGGCCCTTTGACGAGCAGCATGCCGGGAGTATTGGGAGGCAGGACGGTAAAGCTATCCGGGTCGACAATTTGAATGGAGACGCCCGGCAGGGGTTGGCCGACCGTGCCTCGTCGGAAAGCCGGTTGAAAAAACCCGGCCGCACGAAAATCCGGACAATTGACGGCAATGACAGGGGCGCATTCGGTGACGCCGTATCCTTCAACCGGTGTGACGCCGAAGTGATCTTCAAACGCCTGTGCGAGTCTGGCCGGGAGCTTTTCCGCTCCGGTAATGACCATGCGCAACGAACCGAACTGTTCCGGAGTGCAACGGCGCTGGTAGAGCTGGAGAAATGTCGGTGTCGTCACAAGGAACGTGATGCGATGGCGCTCGACCAAGTCGCCGATGGCGGCCGCATCCAACGGCGAGGGGTGAAAGACAATGCCTTGTCCGTTCAGGGTGACCAACCAATAGGCCAGATAGCCGAATGAATGGAAAAACGGGAGGATCCCGAGCACACGTTCGTCTTGATAGAGATGAAGGACTTGGGCGGCTCCCTGCACATTGGAGTCGACATTGAAATGAGAGAGCATTACACCCTTGGGGTCTCCGGTACTGCCGCTGCTGAAAATGATCGTGGCCAGATCATCCATTGTCAGTGGTACGGTTTGGCCGCAGGCCCGTTCGATCAGTCTGGCCGGAGCAAAGAGGGCCAAGACGGCCGCGGTGAGTTTCTGTCTTGTATCAATGGTGCGGGCGATATCTTCCAGGCAGAGAATCGACGGTCCGTCAGGCAGTTCAAGTTTGGCTTTGTCGACAAAGACGCGGCTGGTCACGATCGTCCGAAGGCCGGCGATTCTCACGGCTGAGTCAAGCCCGGATTTCCCCACGGTATAGTTCAGATTCACGCTGGTTTTTCCGCAGAGCAGCGCGGCAACGTTCACCAAAGCGCCCGCGACCGTCGGCGGGAGAAGAAGGCCGACATGGCGCTGCCCTTCCCAATGTTGTCGAAGCGCCCTCGCGAGAACGATCGAACCGATCAAGGCTTGCATCGTCGAGACGCGAGGGCGGGATTGGTCCGCCATGGCAAATCGGAACGGATAGCGTCTGACGGTACGGATAAACTCACGATGGAGTGTCCGTCGGCTGGATTTACGTAGTTGCCACGCCTCCTCGCCGAGAGTGCGAATAGCCCGCCGGATCTCATGTGCCGGGGTATCTGATGGGTGCGGCGTGCCGAAGGACACGGTGACGGGATAGGGAATCTGCTCCGGCCGTTTCCAAAAGAAGCGGCCCTGGTCGAAGCTGAAGATGCTGCCCCAGACACGATCCAAGTGGACCGGAATGATCGGGACGGCACGGCCCTTGACGATGCGCTCGAATCCTCGTCGAAACGGCAACAGGGTTCCCGTGCGGGTGATTTGGCCTTCCGGGAAGATACACACGATCTCGCCGTCGTCGAGCGCCTGTCCGGCGTTGCGCAGAGCGCGAAGAATCAGTCGAGGACTTCCTGTAGAAGAAATAGGAATCACCTTCAGTAAATGCATGAAGGGCTTGAAGAGCGGGTAGTCCGCATAGCGCTCGTCGACGATGAATCGTATAGGACGGTCGAGACTTGCGATCAGCAGCAGTCCGTCGACGAAGGAAACATGATTGGGGACCAGTAGCGCTCCGCCTTGGCGGGGGACATGGTCTTGGCCGACGATGGTGAGACGGTACACAAGGCGCGGCAGCATGGCTACGGCAAAACGCAGTAGGCTGTCAGGGAGCAGCCTGGCGATTAGAACGGTGCCGACCAGGGACATCACGGCACAGGCCAGGAAGATGTCGCTGGCGGAGAGCCCCAGCCGTGAGAGGAGTCCGGCGCCTAACGATCCGGCCAGGATGCCGCCGAACATAAAGGTGTTGCCCAGCGCGATGACGGCTCCACGCCGATCGGCAGGTGTTCGCCATTGAATCAGGGCATTGATCGGCACATTGATGAGACCGCTGGCGATGCCGAGCAGCGCCATCATCGTCAACGCGCCGGTCAGGCTTGGAGGGATGAGGCCGAGCGCCAGGAGGCCGATGGTCAGGCCTATACAACCAGGAGGGATCAGGCCTATTTCGATTTTCGAGGCGGACAGACGTCCGGCCAAGACTGCGCCGATGCCGATCCCGATTCCCAGAACGGCGAGCGGGAGGCCGGACAATTCATCGGACAGTGCCAGACGGCTCTTGGCATAGATCAGCATGTCCTGGCCGAACAAGCTGGCGATGGTCCAGAACAGGATATTGATGCCGATGGCGATTTGGAGCAGACGGTCGGCTCGCACAGCAGACCATGCC
>JAOUPN010000393.1 GCA_029879905.1 Nitrospira sp.
CACACATCCAGTGATGAGGACTGAGGACTGAGGACTGAGTGGTTCGGATCGGATGACGGTTCTGGACCGAGGTCCAGAGCAGACGGCAATCGGCGGATGCCGGGGTCGATGGCGCCGGCCATGAGGCGGGTGCCGTCCACGGCGGAACTGACATGCCCCAGGCCCATGACGTGCCCAAGTTCGTGCATGAGGACGGTCATGAGATCAATCTTGCCTTCGGCAGCGCTACCGGGGGCAGCTTGGAGCTGCCACGGTGAGGAGTCCTCCTTCGCTAAAGCTTCGGAGGACAGGGGTGTATAATCGAATTCCTCGTGCACCCCTGGCGTCGGATCAATGAACCAGCCGTAGCCGGCGGCGTCGGTATCGAGGGTGATGGTGGTACCGAGCGTGAGGGCCAGATAGCCATCCGGCAGATCGTCGATCGCAATGGTGGCGCGGCCGAGCAACGAGAGTTGCTCAGGGGACAGTGTTGAGTTTTGAGTTGTGAGTTGTGAGTTATTCGGACCGGATGACGCTCCCGCACTAGACAAACCAGAGAAACCAGACAAACCATCAGAAGAGTTGACGAATCTCCGATCCGGCGGTAACGTTGGGGTGCCGAAGGAGGGATCATGCGACACTATGCTCTGGCCTTGTTGCTCGTCGGTCTCATTCAATCTGGCTGCAGCGAGAATACTCCCTGGTCCTTCCGGCCCGCCCCCTACCGGACAGAAGTCATTCAAGAATATGAGCGGCTCAAGCGTGAGCTGTTGCAGCTGGAGGATATTAAGGTTGGTGACGGCCCCATCGCCGCCGCCGGACGCAGGGTCACCGCCGAGCTGATTGTGCGGTATAAGGACGGCACCCTCGCCTATGAAGGCCCCATCGTGTCCTACTGGGGCATGATCGGAGACGGGTTCATTGCGAACAGCTGGCAGGAGCGTGGCCTGTTGTCCCTCCAACAAACCGGCATCTCCTTGGGCTTGAACGGCATGGCTGTCGGCGGCAAGCGCCGGATGACCATCGCCCCTAATCTGGTCTGTTTCAGCGGTGGCTCCGGCCAATCCCTCGACAAGGGGGAAAGTCCCGGCAGCAGCTGCGGATTGATTCTCCCCTACGAATTTAAGGGTGGTGCTGCTACTTTCAAAAAGACATTGATCGTCGAGGCCACCCTCACCGCTGCCTGTGCTCCCGTGTTCGTCCAGATTCCCCTGCTCGGGAGTCGAATGGAGTGTCGTGAGTCCTTGCTGGTCCCCGAGCGTAAGCCCGATGACCCCATTTGGCGGTTCTATGTAGTCGAAACCGCTTCCCCATATAAGTTTTGACGTCTCCAAGAGAGACGTCAGGTTCGTGAGATGCAGCGTAGTCATCGTCGCCGTCGTGTGATCGACAGGGTCGGCCTGCAAGGCTGCTCCGGTCGGCCCCAGCCGCACATCGTCAATCCACACTCGCGCCCGTGTCGTTTGCCCAGTGATGAACGTTGGGGCATTCGCGTCAAACGTGAGCCGGATGATCAATTCCCCCACCTCGCGACGGAGGTCCCGCGTTGCTCCCGTTTTGACGTTCACCGCGCTAATAAGCGACATCTGCGGCGTGGTTTGGAACGGCAGCAGGCTATCAGAGGAGGTGGGGATCGTCCCCAGTCGATATTCATCCGTCCCAATGCGAACCAACACGTCAATATTGGGTAGGCGCGGGACCTGACTCCCTGTACTATCTCGTCCGTACTCTACCTCCTTGACCAGATACTTCAATTGCACAAATTGCGCTTCCATCGGGATATAGAACCGGTTATGCACTAATTGCGTCACCCTCGATGAACTAAGCTCCGCCGCATGCCCGACGCTTCCATTCAATAACGTATACGGTTCAATTTTGACATCTCGGGTCACAAATCCATCTGTATTTCCAATTGTCGGGTCTTGATGGTACGCCCACCCTGGCGTGCTCACTTTGCGCCCGCCCCCACCGAACGCATAGACCCGGCTATCCCGCTGCATGTTGCCTGCTTCAAAGTCGCCGTTGAAGAGTGTGGGAATCTTGCTGTCGGACCAGACCGTCAGCTCGGGCGTCACCTTGGTTTCTCCCGCAGCCGTATTGTCAGTGAACAGCGCCACTCGTTGCCCCCCTGTCGGACGCTCCGATTTGCCTCCACCCAACTCGGAATACCACCAACCCACATCGATGCCTTCCCAAGTTGCGTTGAGCACCGCGGTAGTGAGTCCCGGCTGATCGTAATACGTCGCGCTGGCGGTCTGGGGCACGTACCAGGGCAGATTGCCGCCCCCGCCAAGGTCCTTAAAGCGCTCGATATCTGCCTGGCTACGGAAAATCGGCTCGGTGTAGGCGTCAAAGGTGTCGACGCTGAGATCCGTCGTCCCGGCATACCAACGCCACATCCGGCTATGGGGGCCAACATACCCATGCGACGCCGTCGCATCATCGGTCAAGAACCCCGTGAGGCCCTGATAATCACGGCCGCCGAACTGCCAATTGAGATCGGCACTGGGCAACAACCGTCCATCCGGCGATGCGCTGGCAAAGAAGGGAAATGCGGTAGAGGGAATGGTCGGCTGTCTCGCCGAGAGGATCTGATAGTAATTATCCGCAAAATCGACGTTGCTCCAAGCATAGACACTGGGCTCGTTGAAATCCGTCCAGTCGATACCAAGCGGCGTGAGATTCGTTTGCGGCCCATAGAACTCATCATGCACATCCAACGTGGTGAACTGAATATCGAGCGGGTGATAAGTTGCTTGCTGACTGAGGAACCGATTTTCATACTCGCCCAAGCGCTGCAAGATTTCGCTGGTCACAATGGTACCGCGGCTGTGAGACCAGAAATGCAGGGGGGAATTAAAGATTTTGCCGCCTTGACTCTTATCGAAATTCACCAGTGAGGCAAAGAGCGCATCACCGGCGGCTTCACTAAATCCAGAGTCGTTAATATCCGACTCCGTCCACCAGTCAGAAATGAGTACCAGAGGTTTGCCAGCCACGGGGCTAGCTACTATTCCTCTACCGGGAAGTGGTCTCCATTCACCAGAATCTTTTTGGTAGAGCAAGACATTGGAGTTCTTCTCCCCACCACCCGCTTCGACAATTTGATCAGCCATCTGGATGATCCACTGCCCCTCATTGAGCAGACTATGCTCTCCTCCAGGCCCACCAAGCACTTTAGATTTGAAATTCTGCGCGATGGAGGCCAGTTGGGTTTGGAACCCATGCGTGATCATCGTGACACTGCTGAACGTGTTCCCTCTCTCCGCTGGCACCGGCGCGGCATCTAAATGGAATTTGATGGAATTGGCCACGACCGGCTGAGGAATCTCTTGGCCATTGACGACCTTAAAGAGCTTCACCCCATAGCGATAGTCCTGCCCGAGGGTAAGTTTCCGCCCCATGACAGAATTGAGATCGAGTTCAAAGAGGTATGGATCGTCCTGGCTCCGGACCGCCTCGACGCCATTGACGATACGGTTCTGATGGAGATCATTGCCGCTGCGA
>JAOUPN010000083.1 GCA_029879905.1 Nitrospira sp.
ACGCCGTCATGGCCCAGAATAGCCCGGCAGCCCTCACGGTCCTTGCCTCTCTGCTGGACCAGGGACACGACCTGCGGGCGTTCTGCTCCAACGTCGTGGAACAATTCCGTCATCTCCTCGTCGCATCCGTTGTTCCGACCGCAGCCGAACTCCGAAGCCTGATCGAAGCCTCAGAAGAGGATCTCCTACAATTAACCACCACAGCCAAAGGCCTTTCGCCGGAACAGCTCCAAGACCTGTTGACCATATTCACGAAGGCGGAAGACTCTCTCAGACTGAGTACGCATCCACGTTTTGTGATGGAAGCGGCAGCCATTCGAGCCACGAGGTTATTACGACCACAGGACAAGGGACCGGCGCGGCCGCTTCAGGCCTCGCCCGCACCCGTAACCTCCGGCAAGAAGCCGCCGGCTCGGCCGGAGGCGGTTGAGCCTCCGTCGTCTGTCTCTCGTATGGCTCGACCGGATGACACACAGACACAACCTGCTCAGGCCTCTTACGCTGCTCCCACGTCGGGCTCGTCTCCTCCGCTGATCGCCTCGGACGGAAGCCCGATATCTGCGCCGCCGGCTCGGCCGTCCGCCGACGAGGAAACGTTGCCTTCTGCAACAGCCCCCCCGGAGTCAACTCCGGTCGGTGGGCCTGATTCGCTTGATTGGGAAGCCATTCAGGAAGACGTTGCCGCGTCGCTCCCCAATATCGCCCCTTTTCTGGAGGCCGGTCGATTTCTCGGGATCACGCAAAATCTGGTGACCATCGGCTTCGCCAAACAGGCAACCCTGGCCCGGACACGTCTCGAAAAAGAGGACAATCTGTTGGCACTGGCCAAGCTGTGCCAAAAACAGTCCGGACATCCCGTGCGTATCCGAATTGTCGAACTCTCTGAGACTGATTCTCAAGGGCCGACAATGGCCCAAGTGCGGGCGGCCAAAGAACAGGATCAGCGGCTGATCCTCTTTCAACAGGCTCGAGCACATCCCACGGTGAAACAGGCTCTCACGATCTTCGGCGCCGAGTTGGCCGAAGTCCGTCGAGTACCGCAGAAGGAGGTAACGGAATGAAGAGTCCTTTCGGCAATATGGGGAATATTCTCAAGCAAGCGCAGGCCATGCAAGAACAGATGGCCAGACTCCAAGAGCAGGCCGCATCCAAGACCGCCAGCGGAACAGCCGGTGGCGGAATCGTGACGGTTACAGCGAATGGGGCGATGCAAATCGTCAGCGTGGCGATTGACCCTGAGATCGTGAAGAGCGGCGATATCGACATGTTGCAAGACCTGGTCGTCGCCGCCGGAAACGAGGCGCTTCGAAAGGCCAAAGAATTGATGGAACAGGAGATGAAGGCATTAACCGGCGGCATGAAGATCCCGGGCCTTATGTAACAATGGCTGTCGATCAACAAGGATTATTGGCGAAACTGATCAAGGAATTGGTTCGCCTCCCTGGAGTCGGGCAAAAAAGCGCGCAACGATTGGCCTTTCATCTTTTGAAAGCCGAACGAGAAGATGCCTTACGCCTAGCCGATTCCATTCGGGCCGTCAAAGATGGTCTGGCATTCTGTATCCAATGCCGGAACATTGCCGAGGGAGACCTGTGCGAATTCTGCCGTAATCCCAAACGAGACCGATCAAAAATACTTGTCGTTGAGGAACCGAGTACGTTGTACGCGGTAGAACGGGCGGGAGCCTATCGCGGGCTGTACCATGTTCTGCTCGGTGCGCTCTCTCCTCTTGACGGTGTCGGTCCGGGAGATATTCGAGCCGAGGAACTGGTCGATCGCGTCAAGCTCGGAGGGGTAGAAGAAATCATTCTTGCCACGAATCCCACTATTGAAGGGGAAGCCACCGCCATTTACCTGACGAGGCTGATCAAACCTTTTGGTGTACGAGTCTCCCGTATCGCCTATGGAATCCCCGTCGGCATGGATATCGAGTATGCCGATGAGGTGACATTGCTCAAGTCTATCGAGGGGCGCAGGGACTTGTAACTGAGAACACCCGTTGACCCTTTCTCAATCAGACTGCTATAGTTCTTCGAAGCTCGCTTCCCAACCCTAAAGACTCGGAGAGAGCCATGAAGGGCCGTTCGACCCCTAAACGCGTCTCCAAGGCAAAAACATCAAGCCGAACTGTCTCATCGCGCAAAACCGGCAAGAAGAAAACTCCGGCCCCAAAGGTCAAGTATCCTGACATCCGCCGTGACCTTGAACGCCAACGTGCGGCCATCCTCGATGAAACGGGAGAAGTGCTGACAAATCGCCCTGATCTTGAAGCCTTTCCCGATGTCAGCGATCAAGCCTCAGCTGAGATGGATCAAAATTTCTCGATGCGGATCCGTGATCGTGAACGGAAATTGCTCAAAAAGATCGACGAAGCATTGGACCGGATGAATAACGCGATCTACGGAATTTGTGAGCATTGTGACGGTGAAATTCCGTATAAGCGGCTCAAAGCCAGACCGGTCACTACGCTGTGCATCGAGTGCAAGACCGCCCAAGAGCAAGAAGAGAAAGCCCGCCGCTGACACCGTTCGTATTGTCCTGTCTCCTCAGAAATGCAGCGCTACCCCTCCGACCAGTTGAATCGTGGATAGGGAATACCGTTCCCAGTACCAGTCAGTCTCGTATTTGAATGTGTGCCAGCCTTGGGTCCATTTCGCTTCGCCAAAGAAGGCCAGATACTTGATCACAAAAAACTTGATGCCTCCCATTCCCTGAAAACAGGGCGAATAACTGGTCTCTTCATAGCCCATCACCGAAAGCTTGGCTCGCTGGGCCCCTCCTCCGATCCCCACATAGGGATACCATCGGCCATGCGGCATGTCTGTGGTGGCCCCAATTGGATACCGAAACAACAAATTGAGAGTCAGATTGTCAACGGCGAATTCATATCGATTATCGTTTGTTACATCTCCAAGCGGCAGACCACTAATCAAGCCAACTCCCACTCCAGGGGTCGTCTGTGGCGGAACATCTGCAGTAAACCTGGCCCAATCGATTTCAAAACCGATTTGCGGCTGCCACGCATACTTTCTGGGCAGATGCCAAGCAGAGAGTTTAGCCCCGAAGGCTCCTGAATCTTCAAAACGAAGATTGGTCCCTTTGGCATTCACCGGCTCTACTCCATAAGGAGTCGTGCCTATATTGAATCGGTAAGTTGTATCCCCATGATTCGCCCACCCGCCGAATCCTCCAATTGAAAACTCCCAGTTCCGTTCCGCCGAGGCGTTGGCAACAGACCCCAGCAGCATACCCATAACCAGCACAGCCGCAAGCATGCATCTCATGCACACCTCCACATTTGGATGTCGAATCGGTACATCCTAACGTGTACTGGTATTGCAACCTAATGTTTTGTGATTCTTTGCCGATAACGGAATTGGTGTGTTCCGAGGAGCAGCAAAAACAGTTATCGCTTCAATGCTTTCACCCGTGCTTCTGCATGGGCGGCCCGAGCTTCTTCCTCAAGAACACCTTCGACTAAGGCGAGAAAGGTTTCATATTCCGCCACCGCACGCTTGGGATTGGCTTCCTCAAGCATCCCCGCAAGATTGTAACGCGCCACGGCATAATTGGGACGCAACGTGACGGCTCGTTCGAATATGCCTACGGCCTCGTCCGTCTCCCCCAGGTCTCGATGAACGGTTCCCAAGTTGTTCAAGACTTCCGGAATATTCGGTCTGATGTCGAGCGATTGCAGAATCTCCGTTTTGGCCTTGTCGAATTGCCCCTTGGCAGCCCAGGATACACCCAGCTTATGATGCGCTTCCGCTAACCAGGCCTTGCTGGTAAACCCGGAAGCAATGGCCTTTTGATAGGCGTCGGCGGCAATATCGTAATTTTTCTCGCCGCAGTACGCGAGCTGCGCGGCCTGGCCACGGGCGAACTGTTGTCGCGACACAAACGGCTCTGTGTCCTCACGCCCCTGACTCTCAATGTTTTGGCCGGGTTTTCCGGATTTTGGTCTTCTAAGCCGGTCGAGGAATTCCCGACGATAGGGAGAAAACAGCCGCACATACGGGTCGATGGAAAATGAGGCTTGGAGCAAAATCGGATCAGTGTGTGATCCGGCCACCAAGTATTGCGTGGTGCTCTTCTCATCCCCGGTTTCGAAGATGGTACTGGCCTCCATATTTGGAGCCGTCTCCAATTGCGACACATTCAGATAAAATTCCAGCGCCGGCTTCAACCGTGACAGCGTGCGCCGAAGCACTGGATACGGATCAAGATTCAGCCCTTCAGGAAAGGTAAAGAGGGCGCCGACGAGCACATCGTTCTCATCGAAAAAGTAGGACTCTTCTCCCCGCGACGCACTCTGTGCCCCTGGAATCATCAACTCCTGCCCGCTTCCCCACTGGATGGGCGAGAGACTCTTCGACCGATGTGTATTCAGGAATTCCGATTTCTGCTCACACAAAGCCGTGGATTTGAGCAACGCCAAATCAGACTCTGAAGGAGGGAGACTCGGACGCACTGAGATACTTGGCCCACATCCCGCCATGACACACGCAAGCAACACGGCACTCGTCAGACATAGGTTTCTGCATGGCACACCCATGAAGCCCCCTCTCTAGGGTACATATTCCTTCGTGGCACCATACACGATACACGATTGAAGGGACTTGGCGAAGGGCAAAAAGGCCCGCTCTTCTGAAGAGAGCAGGCCTTTTTCTCAGAACAGTAGCCGTCGCAACTAGCGGCGAAGAGAATCTTGCATGGCATCTTCGGCCGTGTAGCCGAAGAGATACGGATTGCTGCCTCCAAGCGTATACATCGGCCGATTGATTCCATAATCTAAAGCATGCCCGATTGGCTGGCCCAAAAATCCAAGCCAGCGAAGAGGATGATCATTAATCGTCGATCCAGCAGCCGGGTCCGTATAGACCAACGCGGTCGCATCTAAAATACTGAAAATACTGGTAGGAGGCGTATACTCTGCTTCAGGATCATAGGAATCACCGTTGTTCGCAACCTGCTGATTTGTCGTTGCACACCCAGTAGCAACCATCATCAGCATCGCGATGCCCATGGCCCATGATATTCCTCTCATCGCATTACCTCGCTGGTTCACGACCGAGACAGTCGATCGGCTATAAGACCTGCCACAAAACTAGGGAAAGTCTAGCCGACAACCTCGGTTCTGTCCAGAATTGGGGAAATTTACCCGTTCTCTGAGGCTATGGGGCTATGCTCATGTCCAGATCGGGGAAGATGCGGGAATAGGAGCAGAAATGGTGGGCGATACAGGTATCGAACCTGTGGCCTCTTCCGTGTGAAGGAAGCGCTCTACCACTGAGCTAATCGCCCACGGACCAGGAGTCTAGCACGGGCTTTCTGTGCGGTTCAATCTCGTTGATGCGCTTCCCCGATGTGCCGCCGGTGTCGTACCTTCATAAATCATAACCGCCTTGACTTCGACAAAACACGGTTTCTAGAATGACAGCCTTTTACTGGAAAGATGGTTGATCATGAGAGATGATGTTGTCATCGTAGGCGGGGGTCTGGCCGGATCGGAAGCCGCCTGGCAAGCGGCTAACCACGGGGCCAAGGTTACGCTCTACGAAATGCGCCCCAAAGAAATGACGAAGGCACACAAGACCGGAAGCCTCGCCGAACTGGTCTGTTCCAATTCGTTGGGATCCACCGACCTGCAAAATGCCCCGGGGATTCTCAAGGAAGAAATGCGTCGCCTGGGCTCGTTGATTATCGCGTCGGCTGAACAAGCCAAAGTCCCGGCCGGATCGGCTCTTGCCGTGGATCGTGATCAGTTTTCTTCAACGGTGACCCACGCGCTGGAAGGTCATCCGAACATCAGAATTCTTCACGAGGAGATGCCCGACATTCCGACAGACTGTGTGTGCATTGTGGCGACAGGACCGTTGACATCCGATACGCTGTCCCAGTCTATTCGCGCCGTCACGCAGTCTCGATACCTCTATTTTTTCGACGCGATCTCGCCGATCATCGACGCAGATTCTATCGATACGAACGTGGCCTTTCGTGCATCCCGGTATGATAAAGGCTCGGATGATTATCTCAACTGTCCCATGACAGATGCGCAATATAACGCCTTCTACGATGCGCTCATCGCTGCGGAAAAAGTCCAACCAAAGGATTTCGAAAAGACACCGTACTTTGAGGCCTGTATCCCGATCGAGGTCATGGCAGAGCGCGGGCGCCGTACGATGCAGTTTGGACCACTCAAACCGGTGGGATTGGAAGATCCGCGGACCGGCCTGCGCCCTGCAGCCGTAGTTCAATTGCGGACGGAAAACGTTCATCGCACCTGTTACAACATGGTCGGGTTCCAGACGAAGTTGACATACCCTGAGCAAAAACGTGTGTTCCGCCTGATTCCGGGCCTGGAACAGGCTGAGTTCCTGCGGTATGGGAGCCTACATCGCAATACGTTTATCAATTCACCTGAGCTACTCACAGCCACATTGCAACTCAAAGCGCGGAATACCCTGTTCTTTGCCGGACAATTGGTTGGGGTCGAGGGGTATACCGAATCTGCGGCAATGGGCGGATTGGCCGGCATTAATGCCGCACGCGTCTTGAAAGGAGAATCGCCGATCTCACCGCCGCCCACGACGGCGCATGGGTGTCTGGTTTCCCATGTCGCCTTGTCCGATTCTCGCCATTTCCAGCCGATGAACACGAATTTCGGCCTATTTCCCCCTTTGCCTCACGCCCCAAGAGACAAAGAGAAGAAACGCCGGCTCATCGCCATGCGAGCTCTTGAGGATTTTGATTCATGGAAGACAGCATCAAGGCTTTCGTAAGATTCCTGGAAGGCGAGCAAAATGCGTCCGCGGAGACGATCCGAAATTACGGGTCTGACCTCAGACAGCTCTCGTCTTTTCTTCGCTCGATGGGAACTGATCCTCGCTTGGTATCTGCCGATCTCGTGACGGCCGACGACATCCGTTCCTATCTTCATTGGCTGGATCGCAAAGGCGAGAAAGCGTCGTCCCTCGCAAGAAAACTGGCGTCTATTCGAAGTTTTTATCGCTTCCTTGTACGTGACGAGATCGTGTCGAACAATCCGGCCGACGAGATCCGCAGTCCCAAACTACCCAAACCGCTTCCTCGCGTCCTGACAAAGGATGATGCCGGAGCCTTAATGGAATTTCCCGAAGGCCGGTCGACCTTCTCACTGCGCGATCGTGCGCTGCTTGAAACGTTATATTCAACAGGCGCCCGAGTGAGCGAGGTGGTCGGACTCGATCTGGGCGACCTCGATGACACCGACGCCTTCGTCCGCCTCAAAGGCAAGGGACGAAAAGAACGGATGGTCCCTATCGGTGAAATGGCGATCCGGGCCATTCGTGACTATCGCGCGTCGCTGCCCTTGCCCCTCTCACACGGCGAACGTTCCGCACCGCTCTTCTTGAATCATCGTGGAGGACGGATCACCACGCGAAGCGTGGCTCGAATCGTCGCGCGATACTCCGCTCGACTTACAGGCGGAGCCATCAGTCCGCATGCATTGCGGCATTCATACGCCACACATCTCCTCGATGAAGGCGCGGACCTACGATCCATCCAGGAGATGCTCGGCCATGCATCGTTGACCACGACACAAAAATATACGCACTTGGCCTCCGATCAACTGGCGGCCATCTATGACCGCGCCCATCCACGGGCACGTCCGTCGAAACACGCCCTTTCTCACAAGGACCGGGAATCATCATGATCATTCGATCCACAACCATACTCTGTGTCCGCCGCGATACCGATGTCGCCATGGGATGCGACGGACAAGTCACCGTCGGAACCACGGTGATGAAGCACAATGCCAAGAAGCTCCGGAGGATTCATCACGGCCAGGTGCTGGCCGGCTTTGCCGGCGCCACCGCCGACGCATTTACGCTGTTTGAAAAGTTCGAAGCCAAACTGGAGGAGCATCGTGGCAACCTCACACGAGCAGCAGTAGAACTTGCGAAGGACTGGCGAACCGATCGTGTTCTGCGCCGCCTGGAAGCGCTCCTGGCGGTAGCCGGTGCGGAGCAATCTTTTATCATTTCAGGCACCGGTGACGTCGTTGAGCCTGAAGACGGCGTCCTGGCCATCGGATCGGGGGGTTCCTATGCCTTGGCAGCTGCCAGAGCCCTTCTGGGACATTCACAACTTGATGCCGCGTCTATCGTCTCCGAAGCGATGAAGATTGCCGGTGACATCGATATTTATACCAACCAGCAGATCATCGTTGAGACATTACAAGGAAACACGAAGACATGACGTATCACATGACCGACTCCGAACCTCTGAACCTCAATAACCTCACGCCCCGCCAGATCGTCGAAGAACTCAATCGCTATGTGATCGGGCAAAAGGACGCCAAACGCATGGTGGCGATCGCGCTGCGCAACCGCTGGCGTCGCCAACAATTGTCGCCCGACCTGCGCGACGAGGTGATGCCGAAAAATATTATCATGATCGGTCCGACCGGCGTGGGCAAGACGGAGATCGCCAGACGGCTGGCCAAACTGGCACAAGCCCCGTTCATTAAGGTTGAGGCTTCGAAGTTCACGGAGGTCGGTTATGTCGGCCGCGATGTCGAATCGGTCATACGCGACCTGACCGAACTGGCCATCAATATGGTGAAAACCCATCGCCTGGACGCCGTGCAGAAAAAGGCCGAACAGCATGCCGAAGAACGCCTGCTCGACCTCTTATTACCACAGCCACCCCCTCGACCGGGTTTTACTGATGAGACGAGTGAACCAGCCGCCCCGGCGGTTCCCGATTCCTATGAAACCACCAGGTCGAAATTGCGTCTCAAACTCCGAGACGGCTCCCTTGATCAACGATCCGTCGAAATGGAAGTCAAAGAGCGAAGTTTGCCCGTCGGCGTCATTTCCAATGTGGGCGGCCTCGATGACCTGGAAGGCAACCTGCGTGACATGTTGGGAGGGATGTTCCAGGGCAAGAAAAAGAAACGGCTGATGAAAGTCCCCGAGGCATTGAAACATCTTACGCAGGAAGAAGCACAAAAGCTCATCGACATGGACGACGTCGTACGTGAAGCCATTACCAAAGTTGAGCAGACCGGAATCGTCTTCCTCGACGAAATCGACAAGATCGCCGGCCGGGAACGAAACACGGGGCCTGACGTCTCGCGTGAAGGCGTCCAGCGTGACTTGCTGCCCATCGTCGAAGGCTGCACGGTTACCACGAAACACGGGCCGGTTCTTACGGATCATATTCTCTTCATCGCCGCGGGAGCCTTTCACCTGGCCAAACCATCCGACCTGATTCCTGAGTTGCAAGGACGCTTCCCCATCCGCGTTGAGCTGAACCCCTTGTCGAAAGAGGATTTTGTCCGTATCCTCACAGAACCGAAAGGAGCGCTTGTCCGGCAATATCAAGCCTTGCTGGCGACCGAAGGCCTCAGGGTTGCGTTCACCACAGACGGACTGGACGCGATCGCCGACATTGCGGTGCAGGTCAACGAGCGGACGGAGAACATCGGCGCACGGCGCCTCTTCACCATTATGGAACGGCTCTTGGAAGACATTTCATTCGCGGGCGCCGAATGGCCGGACAAGACCGTCAATATTACAGCCGAGTACGTGCGTGAACGATTGAAAGATGTCGTGAAGGATCAGGATCTGAGCCGGTATATTCTGTAGGCGCGCGCGGCACGCGGCGTACAAGACACCCTCGTCTTGCGCGCGATACCTGCCATGGGAGCGAACATGAATCGAGTCATTAAGAAGGCCAACGTACTGATTGAGGCCTTACCCTACATTCGAACCTTCCGTGGAAAGACCGTCCTGGTGAAATACGGCGGCCATGCCATGACAGACGCTTCCCTCAAAGAACAGTTCGCCCAGGATGTCGTGTTGTTGAAGTACGTCGGGATTAACCCCGTCATCGTGCATGGCGGCGGCCCTCAGATCGACAAGATGCTCGATCGTCTGGGCATCGAGGCCAAATTCCGCCATGGTGTCCGGGTCACCGACAAAGCCACGATGGAAATCGTAGAAATGGTATTGGCGGGCCAAATCAACATGGAAATCACCGACCTTATTAACAGGCACGGCGGCAGTGCCGTGGGGTTGAGCGGAAAAGACGGCGGCCTGATCCGCAGCAAACCACTGACGGCCAAAGCCTGGGCCGAAAGTTTGGAGCGAGATCTTGACGGGGAGGATGGAGATTTTGGTCTCGTGGGCCAAATTGAAAAGGTCGATCCGGATTTGCTGCATAAACTCCAAGGCGATCACTATATCCCCATCATCGCTCCCATCGGATCGGATCGTCACGGCAATACCTACAACATCAACGCCGATCTTGTGGCAGGCGCCGTTGCCGGGGCCTTGAAGGCGGAAAAGCTCGTCATGATGACCGACATCAAGGGCATTCGTGACGCAAAGGGGCATCACCTTTCTACCGTGTCACGCAAAGATGTGAAGCGCATGGTGAAAAAAGGGACCATCACGGAAGGGATGTTGCCGAAAGTGCATGCCTGCCTTGATGCATTGGATGACGGTGTGCGGAAATCCCATATCATCGACGGGCGAGTTCCCCATGCGATTCTGCTCGAAATCTTTACACGACGAGGAATCGGGACCGAGATCGTGGCCTAACGATTTCTGATCATTCGTCAACCGTCATTCGTCATTTGTGAGCCAAGACACGACAACCGTAAAGTCCCGCCTGCTGATGCATCTTCGTGCATTAGCCGGAGAACGTCATCCCTTCTCCTCACCAGCCCGCCTTCACCGGACCGAACAATATCTGAGCAACCAGTTATCCGAAGCTGGTCTTACCGTCACGGCACATGAGTTCGAGGCGCTGGGCGGGATCTACCGAAACGTCATCGGGACGGCATCTCCACACTCTCTCCAAGAGGGGAAGAACGCCCCGCTGATCATCGCAGCCCACTACGATACCGTTGAAGGCTCGCCAGGCGCCGATGACAACGCCAGCGCCTTGGCGGTCTTGCTTGACGTCGCTCAGCGACTTAAAGAGATCTCTCTGGAGCGACCGGTTCAATACATCGCCTTCTGCCTTGAAGAAGAGAATCTCCTGGGAAGCCGTGCCTATACCGCACATCTGGCAGCCACTCAACAGCCGATCCAGGGAGCCGTTGTGTTGGAATGTGTGGGATATGCCAAAGACGAAGAGGGGTCGCAAAAGATTCCACCCGGCGTTCCGATCGCCGTGCCGACCGTCGGAAATTTCTTGGCGGTGATCGGCAATCAGGCCTCGACGAGTTTGACGCAAGCCGTGAGCCGCACCATGGGGATGCACATACCTATCGTCCCGCTTGTCGTACCGGGCAACGGAGAAGTCTTACCGGATACCAGGCGGAGCGATCACACAGCCTTTTGGGAACAGGGCTTCCCCGCCGTCATGCTGACCGATACGGCCAACTTCCGTAACCCGCACTACCATCGGCCCACCGATACCATCGACACGTTGAACCTGGACTTCATGGCCTCCGTCGCCGATGCCGTCACGGCAGCGATGATTGCATTGGCTGGTCAGCCTTCCACATAACTTTCATTCTTGAGGTTGCGACTTGCGACCTCAAGTTCGTAAGCCATTGAATCACCAACCGTTAATAAGAGCCGGTCACAATCTGCGACTAGCTCTCACGGAGGGCGAGGATGCCGCCTTGGTGGATCTCTATGAGAAACTCCTCCCACTCTTACAGCCACCTGCCGATACACCCCAGCGCCGCATCGGCTTCCAGTCGAAGGGAAAATCATGAGGTTGACCGACGTTCCTTTTTGAGATCTCCCTCTGAGACCCCCCGGCATCTCATTACAAACACCTCAACGGAATGATGCCGGTCTGCATACCACGACGACACGGTATTAGGATTGATATTGACAATTACTCGACTACTCGGAAAAATCTCTTACCAGCAAGCAGCGCGTTAGAGCATGACCATAGAAGTCAGCAGGCTCAATTGTTCGTGACAATAATAGCCATGCTATATCGATCACTCTCTATCGCCGTATGTCTCTTGTTGGTTTCTTGTTCAGACAACCGCGTAGGACTATCTCAGGCAAAGCTGCAATTTGAACAGCTTTATCCGGACATTCACATAATCTCCGTCCGTATAAGTGAAGATGAGGTGGTGGCACGAAGCTTTGAATTTCGTTATCGTACACTTAATGACAAGAGAGACAAGACCATTGCAATCCAATTTATGAACAATGAGAAAACAGGTCGATGGGAACCAAA
>JAOUPN010000006.1 GCA_029879905.1 Nitrospira sp.
GCCGATCAAAACCGCGGCGCTGTTGTCGCAAATCGGCTGTGTCATTCTTCCGGATCCGGTCCTCAAGAAGGTGTATCGCGGGGATGCGCTGACAGGCGAAGAGACGCAGTTATACAAACAGCATCCGTTCGTGGCTGCAGACCTGGTGGCCAAGATCCCACGCATGCAACGTGTCGCGGATATCATCAGAGCGCAGGATCATTACTATGATGCCGACGGGGGCACGGGCACTGATCGATCGAGCAATCAGGTCTCTTTGGAGGCAAGAATCCTGAAGGTGGCGCTGGATTTCGATGCGTTTGAGTCGGCAGACAAAACCAGGATGAAGGCCTTTGACGAACTGAAAAGCCGCACGGGATGTTACGATCCGAAAGTTGTGGAGGCGTTGAAAGCGGTCTTTCCCGACGATATCAAGTATGAGATTCAAAGAGTCGGAGTAGATGGACTGAGGTTGGGGATGATCTTGGGTGAGGATATTCGAACGAACGGGGATGTCCTCTTGGCATCGAAGGGGCAGGAAGTGAACGAGTCCATCACCCTGCGGATGCAGAACTTCGCTCGTACCACCGGGGTGAAAGAGCCGTTTATTGTCTTGGTCTCGGTCATCAAACCAGCTGAGACGGCACAGTCAGGCGAGGTCCAGCATGTAGCGTAGTGGGTGGTGATCTATGACAACACAAGCCGCTCACCCCTCAGTCCTACACATGGTGATCACGTCGATGAGGACACTTTGGCAGACCCTCCCCCAAGGCTACTCACTGGAGTCCAAGGAGTGGAACAGGAGGCATCAAGGACTTGTCTGGATCCTATGGCTCAACGCAGTTGCGGTGCCTCTCTTTTCCCTGTGGGTGGATAACTATGTCACATTCGGCATGATCGGAGGGACGGTTTTGGCCGGACGTGCTGCCGGGGCGACAAGTCATCGAATGAGCAACCGCCTGCGATCGGCCTTGGTGATTCTTGGATTGGTTGCGGCGTCCTCGTTGTTTGTCCATCTGTCCAATGGTCTCATTGAGGCGCATTTCCACTTTTTTGTGATGATGGCGGTCATCGTACTGTATCAAGATTGGCTGCCGTTTCTCCTTGCGCTGCTTTGGGTCGTCGTCGATCATGGCGTGATCGGCACGACATTCCCGACCATGGTCTACAACCACCTGGCTGCTTAGCCCGCATTATTCATGAACACTTCTACTGCAACCGCCGATACGCCGCTGCGACAAGCCCGGCCGCGGATTATCTGCGGCCAGGCGGGCAGGCTCGCCCTTCGCGACCTCGACGTACTGTTTCAAGTACGCCTCGCTCTCTCGGAGCTCCGCGTGCCCGTCTCGCCCGGCGTCTGGACGGTTTCGTCACGAACCGTCATGAATAATGCGGGTTAGCAGCATCCGTGGAAATGGGCGTTCATTCACGGTGCATTCGTCATTGCGGAAAGTGTCGCGCTCCTCGTCTATTGGCGGATGAATGAAACGATGCAGCAGAATCTCAGAGCGTCGAAACATCGGGCGGAGGAGCTGGTCAACCAGAAGCGGACGCTGTTGGCGACGGTCGAGGCGTTTTTCATCCAGCTGACCGACGGGGCGGTAGTGGCGGAATGGACGAAGCAGGCGGAGCGGGCCTTTGGGGTGACCGCCGAGGAAGCGATCGGACAGCCCTTTCGCGACATGGCAATTGCGTGGACCTGGACTGCCGTGCAGGAGGCAATGGCCCAAGTGACGCAACGGCGGGCGGCCGTGCATCTGAACAAAGTCGAGGTCGCTAGGCCTGGTGAGCGTACGCGGTTTCTCAAGTTGGCTCTGTCGCCTCTGCCGAAAGACGACGGGCTGGGCCTCGTCCTCATGGGCGAAGACATCACCGAGTATCTGGCGCTCGAACATGACCTGAGTCAGGCACAAAAGCTGGAGTCGCTGGGACAGTTGGCCGCCGGGGTGGCGTATGAAATCAATACTCCGGCCCAATTCGTCAACGACAACATGCGGTTTCTGTCGGATGCTTGCGTCGATCTGTATGCCGTCCTGAATCGGCATGCCGCGGTGCTGGCTGCGGCCAAAGTCGGGCAGCCCATGACTGAGGCGATCACGCAATGCGAGGCTGAAGCCCAGCGGGTGGATCTCGAGTACTTGGTGGATGAGGTGCCCAAAGCCATTGCACAGTCTTTGGATGGGGTGGAGCGGGTCGCCAAGATCGTGCGGGCGATGAAAGAGTTTGCCCACCCAGGCGGCGAAGAGTCCGCCTACGAAGACCTCAATAAGGCCATCGAAACGACCGTGGAGGTCTCACGTCACGAATGGAAGTATGTGGCGGACGTCACCACTGCGTTGGCGCCCGATTTGCCGTATGTGTGTTGCCAGCTGGGGCCGATCAATCAGGTCGTGCTCAATATCATCGTCACTGCGGCCCATGCCATCGGCGATCTCGTGAAGGGGACGAACCGGAAGGGCCAGATTACCATTACTACACGGCCTATGGAGGGCGGGGTGGAGATTCAGATCACGGATACCGGAGGCGGGATTCCAGACGCGATTCGGGAGAAGCTCTTCGACTCATTCTTTACCACGAAGCCGGTGGGCAAGGGGACGGGGCAAGGATTGGCCATTGCCCGCTCGGTGGTGGACAAGCATGGGGGCACGATTGTGGTGGACAGCCAGATGGGGCAGGGCACGACGTTCCGCATCCGGCTCCCGGTCAAGCCGCCCGAGGCCCCGCCCTTGGAAAAGGCCGCCTGAGGCGAAGAGGGCTGTATACGCCGACCGTTCGTCTCACGGGTGCCGATCCACGTATCCCGTTCAGTGTTTCTTCTCTTTTTGCATGAGCTTATCGGTCCATGCCAGGAGAATCGCCGAACCCAGGAACGTCAGGTGAATCAAGATCTTCCACTTGATATGTTCCGGATTTTCATTCGCGACATCGACGAAGGCCTTCAGCAGATGAATGCTGGAGATGCCGATCAGTGATGCTGCCAGTTTGATTTTGATCGTGCCGGGATCGACATGGGTCAGCCAATCCGGTCGATCCGGATGATGCTCAAGATCCAGTTTGCTGACGAATGTCGCATAGCCGCCGATCACGACCATGGTCAGCAGATTCGCGACCATCGTGACATCGATCAATCCCAAGACCCCAAGCATGAAGACCGTTTCTTCCATCTGGTGAATGTGCGCAACCATTTCCCAGAGTTCGACTAAGAATTTGTACGCGTAGAGCAGTTCCGCGACGATGAGCCCGGCATAGAGCGGGGCTTGAATCCATCGACTGGCGAAGACTACCGTCTCAAACGCATGTTCGACGATGTTACTGGCCTGATGTGTGTTCTTTGTCGGAGAGGCGGGCGATGAAGACTCGGACATGCATCCTCCTGATCGAACAATGGCAATAATATGTATGACGGAATGCCGTAGTTTCCTCGTGAAGTCGTGAAACTCCGTGCGGCCTGTATCCTAGTCGCTGGTTCTGTGGGTGTCAATTTTCAGCGGATGCAGGGATCCGTCAGCCGGAGTGGCTCGCGCAATGTTCGTCTTCGCATTGCGGAATCGTCGTACGGGCGGTGTGGGGTGAGAGGGTTTTGAGCAAGGCAGCCGCACGGGCGCCGGCCTTGGTGATTTGTTCGATGCAGACACGGTTTCGCGAATCGGCCTGGAAGTGGGTGAGCAGAATATCTCCAAATCCGTTGATGGCCGTGACGGCGTTGTTCAGGTCATGGATGACCTTCGGCGCCACCGGGACGGTCGTTCCTGCCGTCGCGGACTGCCAGGTCCGCGCCAAGGCGCGTTCAATTGCCAGGTGAAAGGTGTTCGGAGTGATGTCGGAGATATCGGTGACTTCATGGGCTCCGGCGCGGAGGGCATCGAGCAAAAAGGACTCGCCCGGTGTGACACCATCATAGACAAGAAATGCGCTGCTCGGGGCGGCAAGGCGCAAGGCCTTCACCGCGTCGCTTACGCGATGGTCCGAAAATACGGGTCCCATGAGTATCAGTCGCACCGGATGGGTGCAGAGGTGCGCGATCCCGTCATGCAGGGAGTGAATGACCGTAAGGTCGAGTGATTCGGAATAGTGTGTGAATAACAGGCTTTGTGCCTTGAGGGCGTAGTCTTTGTCGGGATCGACAAGGAGCACGGATATATGCCGTGATGATTGAGACGATGGCGATATCATGGAGTAACTCATGGATTCCCCTTTGATGGAGAAGGGGGTGTTACTCCTTTTTCGGATCGGCACCGGAGATCTTGAGCGCCTTGGGCACTGTGGGTCAATAATTGGTCGACAGCGGAATCACCCCCGCCCCTTTGAAGCTGGACGCGTAGAGAGAGGCGATTTGAGAGCGTCTCCCGACTTGGAGCTTCGCACAGACTTTTGAGAGATAGTTTTTGACCGTTTTTTCACTCAGCTTGAGTATTTGGGCGATCTCTCTGTTTGTAAGCCCTTCCGCTACCAACGGCAACAGGCGTTGTTCCTGCGGCGACAACAGCGGCCGTTTACTTGCTACGTGGGGAGGGCTGCTGTCCTTCTTTCCCGGTCGCGTTTGCGCAGTCAAGCGGGGGTCGATCAGCGCCTGGCCGGACGCGACGGTTTTGATGGCGCGCACCAGGGCCTGCGACGAAATATCCTTGAGAATATAGCCATGCGCGCCGGAGAGCACCGCTTCCGTTACCGTATGATCATCCGCAAAGCTGGTCAAGAACAGCACGCGGGTGTGGGGAGAGCAGGCCAGAATGTCTCGTGCCGCATCCACCCCGCTGCCGTCGGAGAGACGAATGTCAAGCAATGCCAGGTCCGGCTGCAGGCGTCGGCACAGTTTTTTCGCATCTCTTTTGCGGGCCGCTTGCCCGACCACTTGTAATCCAGGTGTCAAGTTAAGTACCGCGCTGAGCCCGATGCGGACGACTTCGTGGTCGTCGACGATCACCAGACGAATCACGTTGGATTTTCCCATTTGGCGTTCCTTTCTCTAGCGGTGTCGTCACCGTAATCCTGGTCCCGTTGCCTTTGACGGTGTCGAGGGAAAAATGAGCGCGAAGGGTTTTTGCACGGGCTGCCATATTGGCTAGGCCATGACCGCGCCGCATGGTACGGCGCGGTGTAAATCCGATACCATCGTCCCCGATCTCCATATCGATCGTGTTCTTTGTGAGGGTGAGTCGTACCCATCGGCGAGTGGCCTGCGCATGGCGCAGACTGTTGCTGAGGGCCTCGCGCACGATATTCAGTAATTGCTGCCCTTGGAAGGGGGTCAGCGCGGAGAGGACGTTGTCAGGGACTTCTATTTCAGGAACAGATTGACCGGCGGCGGACATCGACGCGGCAAGTTGCTTGAGCGTACGTCCGAAATCGACCGTGACACGGCGTTCTCGGGTCAAGAGAGTGATAAATCGCCGTACATCGGCAACGAGATGATTCAAGTGACGGATGGCCTGAGTGACATAGGCTTTAGATTTGCGAGACGACTGGTCGACGGTGAGTTTTGCGGCTTCCATCTGCATGCCGACGGCGTACAGCGATTGCAAGAGACTGTCGTGAAGGTCTCGGCTCAGCTGTTCGCGCTCATCAGCCGTTCGTGCCTTCATCATGGCGATGCCCGCCAAGTGGGTGGCTCGTTCCATCAAGGAAAGATCGTGCGGTGTCGGCTGAAGGGGTTTCTTAGCATACATCGCGACCGTGCCGAGCACGTGTTTCGAAGGTGAGATGATCGGCATGGACCAACAGGACCGGAGTCCGTGAGTAAGAGCAAGGGATCGATGGCCGGTCCAGAGCGGGTCTTGCGCGATATCCGATACGATGACCGGCTTGGCATGGAAGGCGGCGGTTCCGCAGGAACCGGCTGCCGGTCCGATCGCTATTCCGTCGATCGCCTGAACATAGGCCGGGGGTAAGCTCGGTGCAGCATCGGTATGCAGCCGGTGAGTATGGGGGTCGAGGAGGAGAATCGAACATAACAGTTCGGGGTTTTGACGTTCGACCATGGTGCAGAGTGTCTCGAGGGCATCGGAGAGCGGTGTGTCCTTTGCAATCAATTCGAGACAGCGCAATTCTTCTTCGAGGAGTTCTTCAGAACGCTTCCGATCGGTGATATCCAAGGCCACGCCCACATATTGTGTAACGGACCCCGTGTCGGAATCCCTCACGGGGAACCCGCGGTCCCAGACCCAGCGTACGTCGCCGTCTGGACGGATCACTCGGTACTCTTCTCCGAACGGGAGGTTGTCCCGTTGTAGGGCAGAGAGGTTGCCTATGACGCCGGCACGATCATCGGGATGAATGGCGTCAAGAAATGATGAGGGTTGTTCGTAGAGGCTGGCACAGGTTCGTCCCCAGATACGTTCGTAAGCCGGGCTGACGTAGGAGAGTGTTTCGATACTTGGATCGGACGACCAGAAGACTTCCTCGACTGTCTCCGCAATGAGCCTGAACCGTTCTTCACTGGCTCGCAACGCGTCCTCTGCTTGCTTGCGTGCAGTGACGTTACGGGTAATGCTGAGGGCTCCGATGATGGTTCCCTGATCGTTTCGAAAGGGCACCGAATGGGCTTCGAGGTATCGTTCATTGCCCTGCATGTCGATGCAGCGAAAGTTGAGTGTGCCGGATTCTCCGGCGCAGACTCTTTGATGAAACTGTTCGTATTCGGAGCGGTCCAGTGGGTGGATTAGGGTAAAGACGGATTTTCCTAACAGGTCTTGCTCCGATACTGCCCCCACCATCGCAATGCCGGCAGGATTGATGCTCATCAACAATCCGTCATGACTGACCGTCTTGACACATTCCGGCTCACTGTCGATGATCGTGCGTAGCTGACGTTCGCTTTCTCTGCGAGCCGCTTCGGCTCGTTTCAGTTCCGATTGATCGACATAGACTCCGATAGCCGTATCGAGTTCTCCGGTGTTGCCGTGCACAAATACCGGCCAGAGCAACAGATCCAGCGGCGTACCGTCTTTTCGTTGTCGGCGCATTTGGATCGGCCCGACCACCTCTCCTCGTGTACCTGCTTTCCACAGATCATCGGCAGTGGTTTCATCTCCAGGAATAATATAGGGGAGCTCCCGTCCGAGGACTTCCTCTTCGGACCACCCGAACAGTCTGGTGGCCGCCGGATTCCAGCTGGTGAGTCGTGCCTCGAAATCAAGGCTGATGATAGGAAGGGGAGATTGGCGAATCATGGTTGAGAGGAGTTGGCTTGCTCTGCGGCGTTCGGTAACATCCTCGCAGACAATCAGGATGGTGACGGTTTCATCCGAATCGACGATGGCTCGTGCTCGCTCGTGAACCCACATGCGAGTTCCGTCCTTGCGGATCTTCTGGATTTCCCATTCCAACGTATGAAAGGGGTTTTTCGTACATCGTGCGAGTTGGTCGAAGACGGTTTGTCGATCAACCGGGTCGAATATGGTGAGTACCGACCGTCCAAGTAGTTCTTCCGGTCTATATCCGAGCTGTGCCGCGCCGTGCTGGTTGACGGAGACGACGGTGGCGTCAGGTGCGAGCGTGAAATACATGGAGGGGTTGTGGTCGTACAGAGCACGAAAGCGTTCTTCGCGTGTTCGCAGGGCCATCTCCGCACGCCCCCGTTCTAATTCAACGCCGGCGCGATCCGCGAAGACTTTCACGATCCTTTGTCCTTGGGTGTGATCGAATAGGAACGGGTGGTCATGCATGATCCAGAGGTGGCCGGTCGGTCGGCCGGCTCCATCGAGGAGCGCCATCCCCATATAGCTCTCAATGTGGTGTATGGCCAAGTATTCATCCTGAGGAAACAACTGGCGTGTTCCGTGGGGGAAGAAGGCTTCGCCCTCTTCCATCACTTGCTTGCAGGGCGTACAGGCCAGATCATATTCGACCGGATCGGCAGGTCGGTCATCATGCCATCCGGCTACGGTCTTGACTCGATCAGTTCGGCCGGGAACCCATTCCGTGATGAATACGGACCGTACTTGTAAAACGGCGGATAGCTGTTGGGTCAGTGTTCGGAGGAATTCGATCCCCGTCACGCGTCCGGTATCGGAGGCAAGCGCGGCAATTGCGTTGTTGGCCCATTGCAAGCTTGCCGACTTCCGCTCCAGCTCTGCGATATGCGCGTGGAGTGTGGTGAGTTCAGTGTCGCCGTGTGTATCGCCGTGCTTGTTTGTGCGTCCCGGCGTCATTTCTTGCGGTGTGGCCATGTCTTCAGATTTAGGATAATTGATCGGGCTATTAGCCATGAGGATCGGTAAGAATAGGGCCATTTGGCCCAAAAATCTACCCTAATGATGACGAACAGCAGAGTCATTGGGATCTTTGTCGAAAGGGGATATGTAGGAATTTGGAACGTTATGCAAAATATGGCGGTATAGTCCGATGTTTGAAGAGAGTAGAGGATCCTTGTGGATAGTCAGACCCTTTTCCCTAGAGGTCTTCGGATGTTCTTGTATGTTTGGCACCAGGATTTAGGGAGAAATTCACCCGCCTTCGCAGGAAGCCACGGCTAAAAGGCCGTGAGGCTCTACGGAGGGCAATGGGTGGTCGAGAGATTGTGATGGACAGGGAAACTTTGGGCGTCTGCAGGTCGGGAAGAAAAGGTTGTGGAGGCCAAGTGATATGACGGGGGGTAGTTATGCGGGGAAGTACGGATCTTTGTTCCGCATGAATACGGCCACGGCTTCGGTTCTTCGGCTGACTCCGAGTTTGTCGAAAATATTTGCGAGGTAATTTTTGATGGTTTTCTCGCTAAGAGAAAGTTCTGCGGCGATCTGTTTATTGGTTTGGCCCTTCGCCAACAGCGGCAAGATGAGGCGCTCTTGCGGGGAGAGTCGACGCATGCCGGGAGGAAGGGACTCGGGGGATGCCATGGTGCGGATCCAGGAGAAGGCATGTTGAGTGATACGGGGATCGAGGTAACCACGTCCTCCCGCGACCGTGCGGATGGCACGAAGGAGGTCCGATGTTTTGACGTCTTTTAGAAGGTAGCCATGCGCGCCGCTTCGTATTGCAGCGGATACCATCGTATCTTCCGCATGGCTTGTGAGAAACAACATGCGAATTGTCGGCGCCGCCTGAATGAGGCGCCTGCAGGCATCCATGCCGGAGCTGTCAGGCAGGTTCATCTCGAGTAGAACAAGATCCGGATGAGTCTCGCCGACGAGTGCCAGGGCTTCCGCCGTCGTTCTGGATTCGGCTACGACCTCCAGATCCTGTTCCGCTGAGATCAGAGAGCATAGTCCCTTTCGGACCAAGTCGTGATCGTCAAGAAGAAGAATACGTATGCGCGGCTTCATACGGGCGTCAGCATGGGTTCCAATGAGAATTCGACGCTGATCTGCGTGCCATGACCTTTCTCGGACTGAATGCGCACAGCTCCACCGATTCGTTTCGCCCGGGACTCGATCGTGACGAATCCATAGCCACGTGACCGGCCGTCTTTCGGAGTAAATCCGTTGCCGTCGTCACTGATATGGAGACGGATTTTCGATCCGCGCCGACGGATAGAAACGACGGCATGATCGGCTTGCGCATGGCGAACACAGTTGCAGAGGGCTTCCCTGATGATATTGAGAAGCTCTCGCTCTTCATCGCGAGTCAACACTTCAAGCGCGGTGCGTTGAAGGTCCAAGGTGATTCGGACATGGCCGATGTCGTCATAGATGGATTTAAGAGCCTCGAGGTCGGTTTTGAGGCAGGAGTCCTTGATCACGCCGGAATTAATTCCAGTGATCATTTGCCTGATTTCGCCGATCAGTTGGTTGATTTGACCGGTAATGTCTGCCGAAGAATGTGTGGTACTTGTGGCGTGGTGTGCGTTGGCGATCAGGGGAACCTGCAGGTTCGACATGATTGCATACAGTGATTGAAGAATGCAGTCGTGAAGGTCTTGCCCGATTCGAGACCGGTCTTCCAAAAGCGCACTCAACTGTTGTTCCATGGCTACGAGGG
The DNA here is from genome assembly GCA_029879905.1 of Nitrospira sp. Lineage (GTDB taxonomy): Bacteria > Nitrospirota > Nitrospiria > Nitrospirales > Nitrospiraceae > Nitrospira_D. Next base: position 9,895 of record JAOUPN010000006.1, read on the forward strand.
TAGGGGCGGGATGTGCCCTGCTTGCCTTCGTATAAAGTGTATGTGATGCAATCGCTTTTTGAACCGGTTGCGGATACCTCCCCCATTGAGGGCGAGGAGCAGGTGAGAGGGGGTGTCGAAATCCATCGAGAATTTTGAGCTTCCTTATTTCTTTTCTCACGTGTGCGCCCTCCGCTCTTCTTGAAAACGTGTTCACATATTGCCGTCCGCAATTCATGTCGGCGACCGCAAGGTATCTCTTCGAATGCCGGCCATATCGTGCCTTGCTCCCAGCTTGTGACACAGATGGCATCAGCAATTGCTATGCCAGTCAGGGCCATGTTCCCTGCCTAGGATTGAAATAATTCTCCTGTGTTTCTTGATAGTTGTGCCATATGCACCATAGAGCCTTGTGCCGATTACCCCAATGGAGAGGTAAGAGACCTCCCAAGTGAATCCAATGGATTCAGGCTGAATCCAATTGGATTCAGCGTTGTGTTGTTATTTCCCATGAGATGTCTGGTTAGAACGAATATATGGATGGCGGTCGTTAAGAATCATTCCGTGTTTTTTGACCGCCGAATGTGCCGGTCGACTGGTTTTCATTGATAAACCACGCTACGGCTTCGGAGCGCCGCTTCACTTGAATCTTGGTGAAAATGTTCGAAAGATAGTTCTTAATCGTTTTATCGCTCAAGTTCAGCTGAACAGCGATTTCTTTGTTTGTTTTACCTTCAGCCAGCAGAGGCATAATCAGACGTTCTTGCCGAGACAGTTTGCCAAGCCCTTGCGCCTGGTCACTCAGCAGAGAGTTGGATGTGACCCAGTTGAGTGTCTTTTGGGTGATACGTGGGTCAAGATAACCGCGTCCACCGGCGACGGTGTGGATTGCCCGCAAGAGTTCATCCATTCTCACGTCTTTGAGGATGTAGCCGTGGGCCCCGCTCTGTAGGGCGGCGATGACGGTCGCGTCCTCGGAGTGGCCGGTCAAGACGAGGATGCGAGGCTTCGGCACGACCGATAGGAGTTTTCTGCATATGTCCATTCCGGATGTGTCCGGGAGCTGCAAGTCAAGTAAAACCAAGCGGGGGTGCATGTGTTGAACCAATTCCAATGCCTGAGCGGCCGTTCCGGCTTCGCCGACAATGGCCAAGTCCTCTTCGCGACCGAGAAATGTGCGTAGCCCTTCACGAACAATCTCATGGTCATCGACGAGGACGATGCGGATTGGTGTACGGTTCATGCGTTCGTCGGGATCAATGGTAATGCGAAATCAACAGAAATTGCCGTGCCTCGCCCGAGGAGGGAACGGACCTGCAGTGTTCCTCCCAGCTTTCTTGCACGTATGCGCATATTCCTCAGTCCATAGCCTTGGCCGCTGTTTTCCGTCGGTGTGAATCCTTTCCCATCATCGGTGATACGGACGCACATCGTTGTGCCGTTCGAACGAATGGCAACGGTGACCTGTGTCGCCTCGGCGTGGCGTGCGCAATTGCTGAGCGCTTCTCGTGTGATATTCAGCAGCTCCGAACGCTCTTTTGTGCTCAGGGCTTTCACGGCTGTGGGTTGCAGGTCCAAGTCGACGCGAAGGCGGCCGGATTGTTGATAGGTTTCTTGCAGGCACACCAACTCTTCAGACAGGTCGAAATCTTCGATCATGCCGGAATCCAACGAGGTAATCATTCCGCGCACCTCTTGGATGACGTGGTGCAATTGCTCAACGAGATGGTCCTGGCTCCGCTGAGGGTTTCGGGGATGAGGATGCTCCGTGCTCCGTGCAATCTCAAGATTGATGCCGATCGCGTACAGTGACTGCAGGACGCTATCGTGCAGATCACGCTCTATACGGGTTCTGTCTTGGACCAGACCGTGTATCCGTTGTTCAATAGATTGCACGGCGGTGATCAAGATTTCCTCTCCGAACAGTTCTTCGTCTGAGTGTGAGGATACTTCGGGCTGAGCTGTGCAGAGGGCTTTTCCTGCAGGGTGGTCACAGTCCTGTATCGAGTATGATCGGACGGGCCATGATCTTCGCAATTTCTTGATAGGTAGAGAGTTCTCTCTCTTTCTTGTCACCTCTGTGTCCCCCCTCCCTCCCCCTCTCTCGATCCGATGATATGAGGCAATGTGAGGACGCAAGGGGAATCAGCGAAATCCTCACCATTTAATAGTCTACTCCTAGGCAACTCTACGAGTTCTAAAGCGTCCTATAGATAGCTTTATTCATACGCGTGTGCGGCCCTCGCCGTCACCTGGCGGTTCCGCCAGGTGACCCTCTGGCAGGCAGGATGGAACCATTTAGCCGAATCATTAGACACCCGGCTCTAGATGGACCACTGCCAAAAGGAGGTAGTCATGGAAGGGATTGCAGTAGGAGAGGAAACGCTCATTGAGTTCGGCGAGGAGGGGTTTGTCGTCAAGACGCTAACAGAAGAGAACGAATTGGGGCAGGCGTATCACTTGAGGCACCGGGTGTTTGCAGAACGTTTAAAATGGGTACCTGAACGATCTAATCGGCTGGAGGAAGATGTCTATGATGCATGGAGTACGTCGATCGGGGTATTTTCCGGCGATGCAAGATTGTTAGGGCTGGTGAGGATGACTCATGCCCCGGTCCCTTTCATGATGGAGAGTGAATTCAGTGCTTGCCTGGTGGGAAGACATCGTATCCGGAAAGAACCTGATACGGCCGAGATTACGAGATTGGCAGTCGATCCGGCCATTGCCGATCGAGGTCTCTCTGCGCGCCTGATGAAAATGATTTTCAAGGGAATGTACCGATGGTGTGTTGCTCACGGTGTTCGCTATACCTACATGGTTGTGGAGCACAAGCTGTTGCGTGTCGTACAGCGGATGGGGTGGCCATGTCGGGCGATAGGAGAGCCTGTTGCATTGCCACCGGCTAAAGTTCTCTCTATCGGAGGCTTGCTTGATCTGGACGAATTTCGTACGCAGGCGTCGATCTGTCGTCCTGCGATGTTGGACTGGCTGACGACAACATGCGCGGCTTCTTTGCCACAAAGGTCGGACTTGGATCCGCATCACGACCTCACGCCGGTCGACGAATGTACGGATTTGGTGGATGCTCGGTGTTTGGTAGGCACTTCGCAGTAGGAACTGCTCTGATCATTGAAATGTCCGGTAATAATATAGGTATACTCTCGTTATGGGTTAAAGTCAGGCAAGCCCGGTCGGAGATGTGACAGGATGGTGTTGGTAAAATGGGAACTTGTATCCGCGCACAGGGCCAGTTTTTGTGCCGAGGCAGGGGGGCTAACCGGTAGACGGTAAACCATGAAGCGCAGGAAGACCGTGTTCCATAGCCGTTGCAACGGCCTGAGAGCGTGACGTGACTTCTAGCTTGGTAAAGATACTTTCAATGTGGAATCGTATCGTTCGCTCACTGACCCCAAGAATTTTCCCGATTTCCCAATTGGTTTTTCCATTTTTCATCCAATTGAGGATCGTGACTTCTCTTGAGGATAGCTCATTGATACAGCGATCCATCTTCGGAGTGGAATGAGGCGTTACCCTCAGCAGGGCCATGTGGATGTAGTAACCAAAGTATTCCACGAGAGGGAGGAGCCGACCTCCATCAAGCGCATGTTCGCTGGCAAATGAACAGAAGGTGGCCAGTCCGCACGCGTGGTCAACGGAACCGGTTGTGATGCCGTCGCAGAGGCCGAATTGATGTGCTGCGTCCAGAAAAGCTTGTTCTTTTTCAGAAGGCAGGGGTTGATGCTGATAAATCGCTTGCCAATGCTGGGTCCCGGAAGCATGTAAGGCTGATTTGAATACCGGGTCGACATCCGCGAATCCGTTTTTCCAGTATCGGTACAGCCATTCATCGGGATAGCTGGCATTGATGACATTGTTGAATCCGGAAAATGCTCCATCCTTGCCAAGGTGAACGAGTCCCCCTAAGGATTTCGTGAAAGAAAAGTAATTCTGAAAGAGCATCAATGCCTCACGCACATCTTCAGGATCCTCTGCGTGCATGGTGCAATGCGCAACTTCAAGAAAGTATTCGCATTCAAGCTTGGACAAGTTGGTGAAGATGTTCCGTGGGAAAGGCCGTTTTGGGGATGGAGGAGCCATAGTATAACCTCCAGGAGGCAATAAGCGTTCCTGTACCATAGTGGGAACTCTTCCGATAAATCAAGATGGAAGCATAAGAATTCGGATGGCATTCGCAAATACTTCCTGTCCGTTCTTGCTTCAGAGAGGGGAGGACGCATATATACATACACTTGAAAGTAGAATGGCACAGCCGAATGGCTCATGAATCAGAGGACAGACCGCCTGATGGCCGGATGGCGTAATTGCAGTGTCGTCGTGGTGCTTGCCCTATGGCTGTGTCTTCTGAGCCCGGTCTATGTATCTGCGCAAGCCTTTCGATTTCAGCCGCAAGGGGCACGCGCGGCAGGACAGGGGAATGCGTTTGCTGCAGAGGCCGACGATGCCTCGGCTATTCACTACAACCCTGCAGGATTGAGTCATGTCCCAGGGGTTCAAAGTGTAATCGGATCCACTGTGCTCGGAGGATTCAGTGAGTTCAAGGGGCTGAATGGCTCCGCGACTCAGGGTGACTTCAATAGCAGTATCAACTGGCCCCCTCCGAGTAATTTCTACGTCAGCGCCAATCTTGGATCTATTGGGTCGCCTGCCCTGTCAGCGGTCACGGTTGGGGTCGGGCTCCTGTCACCCTTCGGCTTAAATGCCCACTATCCGACCGATGGTCCCTTCAAGACGGTTGTGACGTCGGCAGCGCTTCCGTTGATCGATATCAAGCCAACGATTGCCTATGCCATCAGTAAGGACTTATCAATAGGCGTCAGTGCCGATATCTATACCTTTGCCAGCTTCCTCGGTGAGGGACATGCGGAGCAAAAACAGATAAGTGCGGGAACCTTCGGTCTTCCACCCGGCGCATCCCTTGAATTCAACGGAAAGGGAACCGGAGCGGGGGCTACCGCCAGTATACTGTACTCCCCGCTGAAAAATGCGAACGATTTGCCGATTCTGTCTCTCGGACTCGTATATCGGAGCCGGGCGGTCGTTCCCTTGAACGGTGGGCTCCTGGTCAACGGAACGAAGGTTGCCGAGGCCTCTACGGACCTTGTGTTGCCGCACATGGTGACCGGAGCGGTAGCCGTCTGGCCTGTGCGAACCCGTGAAAGAGAGTGGAAAGTCGAACTCGATGTCGAGTATGTGGGATGGAGCGCAAATAGGGACCTTGACATCCGACTCTCAAATGGGGGGAGGATTCCGCAGCCGCAACAGTGGAAGGATGTTCCGGTGATTGCGGTCGGGACCGAGTATAAGTGGTTGAATCCGGTATGGTTGCCTCAGTGGGAAGTCGCTGTTCGGTCGGGCTATACACATACGCAAAGCCCGATCCCAGATCGGACGTTCAGACCGCCGACTATTTCCTTAGCGGCGCACACGTTGTCTTTCGGGGTCGGGTTGTTGTGTAGGGATTCAGGACGGTTTTTAGGTCTGATCCCCTGCAGTGGAGAGTCGGTCTTGTGGCCGAAAGGGATCGGACTGGATGTGGCCTATCAGGAATGGTTTTACGAATCACGCACCATCGTTGATAGTCCCAATCCAGTCCTCAAGGGAACCTACGATGCGGTCATACATCTCGGGGCGTTCAGCTTCCGCTTTCTCTTCTGACAGAGTGTTGGCCAAGCCGGCTTGTGCTGGTGTCGTGCTTCATTCATCCGGTGCACGGACCGTTTGCCCTGAGTCCATCGAAGAGCTCACCGCGAACGAAATATGCGGGAACGCATGGGTCATGACACTATTCACGGAGCGTGCGCCGGAGATCGGCAATCGTCTCTGAGCTGAGCCCTGCGTCATGCAGTGCCTCATCGTCGGCTGCTTGTATGTTGTCGAGCGTACCGAATCGGCCAAGGAGCTGATTGCGTCTGACCTTGCCGATACCGATTACCTGATCCAGTTTCGACGATACCAAGGCTTGTCCCCGAAGTTTTCGGTGAAACGTGATTGCAAATCGGTGAGCTTCATCACGGATACGTTGGAGCAGGTGGGTGGCGGGAGATGAGGGTGTGAGGATCACGGGGTTTTTCCTCCCCGCGAGGAAGACACGCTCAGCCTTTTCGCCTCGCGCTTTAGCTAGTCCGAGGATCCGTAAGTCCGGTTGCCCGGCTTCTTTGAGCCCCTCCATGGCGGCCGCCAATTGCCCGATTCCCCCGTCGATGAGGATCAAGTCCGGGCGAGGCAGGTGATCGGTTGCTTGGGTTGATGCTTCTCCGGCCGTTCCGTACCGCCGGATGACGGCTTCTTTCATACTGGCAAAGTCATTGGCGCCGGTGACGGTTCTGATTTTCAACCGTCGGTAATCGGATTTTTTCATCTGCCCGTTTTCCCAGACTACCATGGAGGCGACGGATTGATGGCCCTGGGTATTGGAAATATCGAACCCCTCGATTCTTTTGGGAGGGCGATCCAAGCGCAATAGTCGCTTCAGCTCTTCCCCGGCTTGCCGGTCCAACTCTTCCTCGCGGAGGTGGTCGGCGACAGCCGCCACGGCGTTTTCTTCAGCCAAGAGCACCAGCTGATGCTTGGTGCCCCGTTCCGGGGCCGATACCCGAACGGTGTCTCCGCGCTTGTCGGAAAGCCACTGCTCGATCAGAGGGGCATCCTCCAGGTCCGTCGGGACGAGTACCTCTCTCGGGGGTTGTCCGTCTTTGTTGTAAAACTGTTCGATTGCGGATCTGACAAGTTCGTCGTCTGAGGCATCTGCGGAATGGGGCCAGAAGAAATCCTTTCTGCCGATCAGCAAGCCGCCTCGCACAAAAAGAATCTGCAGGTCGACCGCCGCACCTTGCCGCGCAAGGCCGATCACGTCCTGATCGGCGGCCGATGTCTGAGTAATCCGCTGTTTTTCGAGCATCCGTTCGACCTTGAAGAGGCGGTCGCGAAGACGGGCCGCCTCTTCAAATTCTTCATGTTCAGCCGCACGCTCCATTTTTGCGCGAAGCTCCTCCAGGAGTTCACGGTCACGGCCTTCCAGAAAGTGACGGACGTGTTTTACGATTTGATGGTACTCCTCCTTCGACTGATGGCCGGTGCAGGGCGCCATGCACCGCTTGATTTCGAATTCAAGACAAGCGCGATCAGCTGTTCCGTCGATATCGATGGTGCAGGTTGCAAGGGGGAAGACGTGTTTGATGAGTTTTAAGGTCTCGCGCAAAGCATTGGCCGGGGTATAGGGACCGTAGTAGAGGGCACCGTCTTTTTGTACGCGGCGCACGATGGAGAGTCTCGGGAAATCATCCTTGATCGGCAATCGCACATAGGGATATTGCTTGTCGTCCCGCAAGACGATGTTGAACCGTGGCTTGTGGCGTTTGACCAGATTACTTTCAAGGATCAGGGCTTCGAGCTCCGATCGTGTCACCATGGTTTCCATGTCGGTTACCTGGCCGACAAGAAGGGTGGTCTTCGGGCTGTGATCGGCACTTTTCTGAAAATATGAGCGTACGCGGTCTGCTAACACCGCGGCTTTTCCGATGTAGATGATGGTTCCCTGGTCGTTTTTAAACAAATAGACGCCGGGTTTGTCCGGGAGGTGGGCGAGTTTGGATTGGAGAATGTCCGTCATTGGTTAACCGTGATGTATCATTCGTAAGAATACCAGGGTAGGCCCTATATTTCTGGTTCTTTGGAATTTCAGACGGTACGACTCTTGTCATCTTTCCCTTTGTGGAGGGAGAGGGGAGGGTGAGGGGGGAACGGTGCACCAGCGGATCAGTTCGACTATTCGGATGGTCTATTTATTCAGAGTGTACCGTTAGGTTGTTTTGTTCTCCTCTCACCCGAAACGGGGAGAGGAGAACAAATCTCTCACACCAAAGCCTGAAGAGTGATCTCTCTTCCAGTTGATGCCTGACGATCGGCCACGTGCTATTTCAGCCCCCTCACAAAGGATGGGCTCAGAGCGCCTCTGGCCACTTCGGCGACCGGTCCTTTCATCGTGAGTTGGAAGTCCGGACCGACGTCGATACGTAGCGTGCCGCCCGGCATTTTGACTGTGACAGGGCTCTTCACCAGTCCCAATCGTACGGCTGCACTGGCAGCTGCACAGGACGATGAGCCCGATGCCTGCGTTTCTCCGGCACCCCGTTCCCAGATGAGGATGAAGATCTCCTTCGGTCCGGTCGGGACAGCAAGTTGCACGTTCGTGCGTTTGGGAAACACGGTATGTGTTTCAAGGGTAGGGCCGAGAGTTAAGAGATCCTCTCGCGACCAGGATTCTCCTGCCGGTTTGAACACGACGCAATGCGGATTCCCGACGCTCACCCCGGTAAAGGTCAAGGCATGACCTGCTGCGTCGATCGGTTGTTGAATTAATTCCGGCACGTCAAGGGTGCAAGGCAGGGCCGCCGGCTTGAAGGTGGCCTGGCCCATTTCAACTGTGGCCTCACTCGCGTCGCCGTGGCGATCGATATGCAAGGTGATGGAGACTAGGCCTCCTTTGGTTTCGACGGTAAACTGTTTCTTCTTCGTTTTGCCGGTTGCATGCAGATATCGGGCGAAAATCCGAAGTCCATTTCCAGATTTCTCCGCTTCGCTGCCGTCCGGATTGAAAATCCTCAGGCCAAAATCGGCTTTCTTGGACGGGACCAGAGCGAGGATGCCGTCGCTGCCTAATCCCCAGTTGCGGTCGCAGATACGTCTGATACGTGTCGGTGCGAGTTTGAACGTCAGTTCCTTGGGGTCCATGACGATATAGTCGTTGCCGAGTCCGTGTCCGCGAAAAACCCCGTTCTTCATGCTGAGACTCCCGTTGAAATCATGTGAAAAGCTAGAGTGTTCTAGCCGGCGAGAATACTGGGTCAACCGAGACCGGTCAAGAGTCTCTCATGACTGCTGACGAATGACGCGTGACTGTCCTTACACGATCTTCACTCCGGCCGGTCGTTCGATCAGTTCGATCTCGTAGCCGTCTGGAGCGTCGATGAAGATAAAACGGCTGCCGGAGGAGGTTTGGGTCGGGCCGTCCGTAATTCTCACCCCCTTGGCATTGAGTGCGGCGATCGTATGGTCGAGGCTGTCTACTTGAAAGGCGAGGTGTATCAGGTCCTCCTGGACCTTCACCGGTCCGCTGGGGGGAAAACAGGTCAACTCGATCAGCTCGTCGCTGTTTGGGACTTTCAAAAACGCCAGCTGTGATCCCCGCGGTGAGGTCTTGCGCTCTAGAACTTCAAGGCCGAACACCGTGGTATAGAACTGAATGGTTTCGTCCAGATTGCTGACCCGCATGCGGGTATGCAGAAGTTTGGTGACGTGAAGGTCAGTCATTGGTTATCGGTCCTGTGTGGTCGGATGTGTTCAGGGGATACTAAGATACCATTGCCCGATGGCCGATGACTACTGACTTTTCCCGCTTGTCGGTTCCGGCGTCTTTTATGATACGCGATCCGTGTCGCCAGGAATGAAACGTTCGGCATGGACCGGGATTCGTACATCGCCGTGTTTCGTCACAGGCTCTTGCCGATTCTCCGCTCATCCGTCAGGGCGGTGTCATCTCCGACTCTGTCACCGGCCGGATAGTGATCACAAAAACTGTAAATTGACCCTCTATGCAGGCTGTTGGTAGGGTGGAGGTATGAAATGGCCGTTGCCGTCTTGGCAGGTGGGACATGCGTTAGGGATTCCCATTCACATCCACGCGTCATGGTTCCTCGTGTTTCTTCTCGTGAGTTGGACCCTGGCGACCGGATACTTGCCCGAGAGTGTGTCGGGTTTGTCTCCTGCTCGTTATTGGGTCATGGGGGCTGTTGCTGCGGCCCTTTTGTTTGGCTCCGTGCTGTTGCATGAGCTCGGCCATTCGTACGTGGCGTTGCGGTATCACATTCCGATCGATCGAATCACGCTGTTTATCTTCGGCGGAGTCGCACATATGCGGAAAGAAGCGCCGTCACCTCGAGCGGAATTTCTTATTGCGATTGCCGGGCCGGCTGTCAGTTTTGGTCTCGGCGGGATTGCGTTGGCGTTTGCGTTCTTCGTGGAGTCGGTGCAGGAAGAGTCAGGGGGGGAAGGGCTTGTGATTCTCAGTACGTTACTGGGGATGGTGAACGTGCAGTTGGGACTCTTCAACTTGATCCCCGGGTTTCCGTTGGATGGAGGACGGGTACTGCGTGCAGGACTGTGGGCATGGGGCAAGGACTTTTTTCGAGCCACGAAGCAGGCGGCCGTTGTCGGCCTTGGATTCGGGGTCGTGTTAGGACTGGTGGGATTGGCCATGCTGGTCGGGTCGTTGATCGGCGAATTGCCGGACTCTATGGCATCCAACGGCAGTTGGATCATGTTCATCTCGATGTTTCTTTCCGCTGCGGCGATGACAAGCCGCCGTCAAGCCACGTTGCGTCACAGGCTGGCAACCGTGCGGGTCCGCGATCTCATGGTACGACCCGTCGTCTCGTTGCCTCCGATCTGCACATTGGATGAAGCGGTCAGTCGCTATTTCCAACCGTTTGGGTACGGCGGCTTTCCCGTTGTGGAAGCCGGTCGTCTTGAGGGATTGGTTACGGTGGCGGACATCCAACCGGTACCGCCGTCTCTCTGGCCGTGGCGACAGGTTGTCCATGTCATGCGTCCGGCATCATCGACGTTGGTCGTCGAGAGCGATGTTCCTATTATCGATGCGGTGGAGCAGATGGGGAGAGGAGGATGGGATCGACTCGTGGTGATGCAGGATGGGCGGATTGTCGGCCTGGTAACCCATTCGGCCATTGTGCGCTTTCTGCAGCTGCGGGGAGGGTCAGCGTGAAAGGTAAGATGTGAAACGAAGTGACGGCCTTTCGTGTGGCCTTTCACGTTTCACGAATGATGGTCTACTCATCAGCCCTGGCCGCGGAGATATTCTGTGCGATGGCGACATGGACGACATGGACGGCCAGAAGGAATCCGTATACGACGCAGAGAAAATTCAGGGCGACATCAGAAAAGTTTCTGAGTACCAGAGGGAGGCAGATGACAAAGGCGGCACTGGCAATCAGAATTGCCAGGGTCAATCGTCGGCAAAAGTTGTGTGCGGGTTCCCGCTCCAACGGTTTCAACGCCAGGCTATAACGGGCTGCTCGTAACATCGCTGCGTCAAATGCGTCGTCGTCGGTCGGGCCGAAATATTTCAAGTAGACATAGCCTGCGACGATCAGGACCCAGGGGCTGCTCCATAAGATCCAGTTATCGACGAATTCATAGAGATCGACGGTCATAAACGCAAGGTAGACCGGGGTATACAGAATTCCCAGGAGAAGCGGAGACGTATGGTTGTCCTGTCGATAGTCTTTAGTCGGCCCGCCATGGATCAGTTCTTCTTCAAAGAGAGGGAATCCATACTTCACGACAATCATTGCGATGGCGACGCTGACGGTTTTGTCCGGGAGGTAACGGAAGAAGTGTTCAAGAACCGAAAGGGTTCCGCTGACGACGGTCGATGCCCAGGCTGCGCCAAGGAAGGGATTGAGAGAATGTTCCATCCCGGCTTCCCAATGCGTCATGGTTTGCTCAAGGATACTTCTAAGTTCCTGGTCGAGCGCGAGTGCCTGGTGTTGGCCCAATGCCATCTGAAGCGCAGAACCTGGGAGACTCATGATCGCTGCGCCGAGCACCCCGAACATGGACAGGAACCAAATATGGCTCATCGACGAGGTATGCGCGGTGCGCAAATATTTTCGGAATCGAGTCTGGTGGGCCAGCATGCCCCACAGGAATCCCCCGGTCATATTCACGAGCACCCAGGGAAATATTGCGGCCTCGGCGCCTTCGCCGGGATAGGCCAGCCAGTTGACGAGCGAGCTTGAGAGAAGCGCGGTGACCGCTCCCCACCAAGGGCCCAGGAGAAAGGCGACCATTGCGGTCCCGGTCATATCCAAGTAGAGGATACTGTGAAACCGAAGGCTCAGCATGAGACCCAGGTAATTCAGGAGGACGCCGGCCGGAATGATGATGAGAAGTTCTCGGTATAACAAGAACGGGAGTGCGGGACGAAATCTCCAGTCCGGTCTCTTTACTTTGGGCATGGAGACGGAGACCTCGGGCTTGGGTTCTTCGCGCCGTTTGCGTGGTCGGTCGGGTTTTTCCGGTTGGGCTTCTTTCCCTTCCTTGAACCGGTCGTGAAACTTGATCAGGTAGTCCATGATCGTGAGGGTCATCACGATCATGCCTCCGATAAAACCCACCAGTGTTAAGTTGTCGGTGGTTAACGACATGTAGTCCATAGTTTTGCGGGATGACAGGTTCGATTGTCCTCCCCTGTTTCCCAGGTATAGGGGAGGGGAACCGACTCGTATTGTGACCCCGGGAAATCCTACCTGAGAGGAGCCGGTGAGGCCAGAAAAAGGTCAGAAGTGGTAGGGCACATGTGCTTTGATCCGGCATTCCTCGCCCGGAGGCAGGTCGGCCGATACGGCATGTCGACGGTCGACTGTGATGAGGCTAGCCCGCATTATTCATGACAGTTCGTCGCCCGTTCGACAGGCTCAGGGCCCCGAGCATCGTCGAGGGACGAAATCGCCAAGCCGCGTCGCGAGAGCGGCGCGCGGAGGCCTGAGGTCCTGAGGCGTACTCGTTGCAGTACGTCGAGGGAGCGAGGGGCGAGCCCGCCGCCCACAGGCTTGTCGCAGCAGCGGATCGGCGATTGCAACAGAAGTGCTCATGAATAATGCGGGCTAGGGTTGTGATTGATATCCAGGCAATGCCGGCGGGGAAGTGATGTGTGCCCGTTGTTGAAGGTGATGGGCGATTACCGCGCCGAGTAGGAGCAGACCTGCGGAATAGTACACCCATAACAATAAGAAGACGACTTCCAGTAAGGATCCGTAGAGCCGAACGTAGACGGTCGCATAGCTGCTATAGGTGACGAACAACAATTTCGCTGAGACCCAGAGCAGCCCGAATGCGATCGCGCCCCCCATGGACTCCTTCCACCCGGGCGGTCGGCGAGGCACATACCGATAGAGAAAACTGACGGTCAAAAAGGCGAGCACGAACGGCAAGGAATAGGTGAGGTGAAAATCGTATGCGGCGATGGCAACGAGGTCCAAGCCCCAGATTTTGGGAGCATACCCCGTCAAGAAAGCGATGGTTTGCGTCGCCACATACGCAATGATGAGAAGGAGCCCGGTGGCGCCGAGCAAGGCGATTGAAATGCCGGTCGAGATGAGCGGATGGCGGCGACGGGTGCTTTCAAAAACGACGTTGAGTGCGTAATCCAATTCATAAAAGACGAGACCGCCGAACCAGAAAAACGAGAGGAATACCGCCCACCGTACGCTGTGCAGTGCGCTGACTCGGTGCAATTCGTCGCCCAATCGCTCGCCTAAGGACGGCAAGAAGCCTTTGAGGAAACTCAGGAGGAACTGTTCTCCGATAATGTCTTGGCCGACGAAGAAGCTGATCCCGTAGAGCAGCAGAAAGACGAGCGGGAAGAGCGACAGCAACGAAAAAAATGCGAGTGATGCGGCGAGACTGGCGCATCCATGCCGTAAAAAAGCGTGGAAGATATCTTTCAGGGACCGGATGACGTTTCTGAGGACTCGCATGATGTCAGCCTAACATGAGATACGGGTATTCGCATCTCAATCTTGCTGCAATCACCTATTTCAGGGCTTGTACGGCGAGTGTGGCTAGATTGACGAGTGGACCGGGGTATAAGCCGAAAATGACCACGCCGGCTGTTGTGCAGGTGAGAACGACGGACAGCGTCGGCGACATGACGAGACGTGGGGAATCCGCCGTTAGTTCCCCGGGCTCGCGCATGTACATGACCATGACGAGGCGAAGATAGTAGTAGGCGGACACGACGGCAAAGACGAGTGCGATCACCGCCAGCCAAGGCAGTCCTGCTTCAACGGCAGACATAAAGACATAAAATTTTCCCATAAACCCGGCCGTCGGAGGGATTCCTGCCAGGGATACCATAAAGACAAGCATGAGGAATGCAGCCAACGGATGGCGTTTGGCTAAACCGGTGAAGTCTTCGATTTCTTCTCCCTCGATTCCACCCTTCCGAAGCAGGGCAACGACGGCAAACGCGCCGAAGGTCATAAACGCATAAAAGGCTATGTACAGAAGCACGCTGGCCACACTGTTCAGACTGCCGGCTGAGTTCCCCGACCATCCGGCCGCCACCACGCCGATCAACGCGTAGCCGGCATGGGCAATGCTGGAATAGGCCAACATCCGTTTAATATTCGTCTGGACCAGTGCCACGATATTGCCCAGTGCCAATGTGGCGATACAGAGGAGGAGAAAGACAGCGGACCAGTCCGTCTTGAGACCGCCGAGGCCCTCAATGAAGACCCGGAGAAATGCCCCGAAACTGGCGGCTTTGGATGCGACGGCCATAAACGCCGTGACCGAAGTCGGTGCCCCCTGGTAGACATCAGGCGTCCACATGTGGAACGGCACGACGGCGAGTTTGAACCCGAATCCGGCTGCAATCAAAATTGTGGCCGCGAGCAGCAAGGGATTATCCAGACTCTGGCTGCCGATGGCGGAGGCAATAGCCGGAAGCCTGGTGCTGCCTGTTGCGCCGTAGAGCAGAGAGATGCCGTAGAGGAGAATGCCGGATGAGAAGGCCCCCAGCACAAAATATTTTGCCGAGGCTTCCAGCGAGCGAGGTTCTGTCCGCTTCAGCCCTGCCATCACATAGAGGGACAGGGACATCAACTCCGTCCCCAGGTAGATCGTCAACAGATCCGCCGCCGACACCATCACCATCATGCCAGCGAGGGCGAGGAGGACGAACCCGTAATACTCGCCGATTTGCAGGCGCTCCTCTTTCAAGTACGCGTATGAGAGAAGGACCGTGAGAGCGGAGACAAAACAGAGCAACAGTTTCCAAAAACATGCGTAGTCATCGATGATGACAAGTCCCCCGAATGCCTCTGTCTTACTGCCGATTTGTGAGGCCACGACCCCCATACACACGACCAATGTGCCAAGGCTGAGCCATGCGAGCCCGTCTCGTTGTTGCGGGACAAGTATCGGCTCAAGGACCAGCACGAGGCAGGCGGCTGCGATCACGAAGAGCTCCGGTAAAACAAGGAGGACATCGCCTGGTGAAAAGGTCATGGCTGGTCCGCCTCCTCGGGTAGGGGAGACTCTTCCGCCGCCGGCACCACCAGCACGTCCGGTTCGTCAAGCGTCATGACCGGAGCCGGGGGCGGAGGAAACGCTCGTGTGAGGACGTGATTGACGCTCGGATGCATGCGAGTCAACAGAGGATTGGGAAACACCCCGATCCAAAACACCAGCACGACAAGGGGAATCAACGTGACCATCTCTCGGTTCGTGACATCGCGCAACTTCGGTAGGTAGGTCGGAGAGGGAACCCCGAACGCCACACGCTGAATCATCCAGAGGATGTACGCAGCTGCGAGGATAATGCCCAATGAGGCAAGGGCCGCCGCAAGCTTGTTCGAGAGAAACGTACCGGCAAGAACCAGGAATTCACCGACAAAACTGTTGGTGCCGGGCAGTCCGAGTGAGGACAGGGCAAAGATGACCAGAAAGATCGCATAGCGCGGCATCGGCTTTGTGAGGCCGATATTATCGGCGATTTGCCGGCTGTGTGTCCGTTCATAAATGACCCCGACACAGAGAAAGAGCCCGCCCGTAGTGATGCCATGGTTCACCATCTGCATCACGGCGCCTTCGATGCCCTGAATGTTAAAGGTAAACAGTCCCAACGTGACGAATCCCATATGGCTGACGCTGGAATAGGCGATGAGTTTTTTAAGGTCTGCCTGTGCCAACGCCATGTAGGCGCCGTAGATAATCGCGATGATCGACAACGTGATCATGAGCGGCGCGAAGAGCTTCGAGGCATCAGGAAGCATCGGCAGGCTGAAGCGCAAGAACCCGTAGGTTCCCATCTTCAGCAAGACGCTCGCAAGGATGACGCTGCCGGCCGTCGGAGCTTCAACGTGGGCGTCAGGCAGCCAGGTATGGAACGGGAACATCGGAACCTTGACGGCAAAGGCGGCGAAGAGAGCCAGAAAGAGTAAGACTTGCAACGATGTTGTATAGGTGCCGCTGCTTAAGAGCAGAACGTCGAAGGTATGGCCTCCCTGGAAGTACAAGACAAGAATGGCGACCAGAAGCAGCACGCTGCCTGCCAGAGTGTAGAGAAAGAACTTCACCGCGGCATACACGCGATTGGGACCACCCCAGACTCCGATGAGGAGGTACATGGGGATGAGCATGGCCTCCCAGAACACATAAAACAGCACGAAGTCGAGCGCGGCAAATACTCCGATCATGGCGCCTTCCATAATGAGCAGCATCGCCATGAAACTCCGAATTTTGGTTTCGATCGAACGCCAGGAAATCAAGACGCAGAGGGGCATCAGAACGGTCGTCATGATGATCAGCGGCAGGCTGATGCCGTCGAGTCCGAGCTTGTAATGAATCGGCGGGGTTGCGATCCACACGGCCTGTTCCATGAATTGCATCTGGCTCGATGTCGCGTCGAACAGCCACCAGAGGGGCAGTGAAATCAGCAGATCGGCCACCGTCACGCCGAGTGCGACCATTCTGGCGGCGGCATCCTTCACGAAACACAGCGCGAGGGCTCCCGCCAGCGGAAGAACGATCAGTACGGTCAGCCATGGAAATGAATGTGTCATGTGTTACACGTCAATCATTATTTGGCACGTCGGCCTTCACAGCAAGAGGAGCATGGTCACCATGACGACGATGCCGGCCGCCATGGCCAAGGCATAATGTTGGGTTTGGCCGCTCTGGATGAGGCGGAGGAGCCATCCGCCCTGGCCCACGGCTTTCGCAATGCCGTTGACGGCTCCGTCAATGATTGCGACATCGACCCGCTTCCATAATTCCGAGGCCGCTGTAAACGACGATCGTACGAACAAGCGATCGTAGGCTTCGTCCACATACCATTTGTTCAACGAGCCTTGGTACAGGCTCTTCCACTGTGTCGCACAGTGATCGGGCAGGTGTGGATTGAGCACATAGACATAATAGGCTGCGGCGATGCCCGCCAGCCCCATCACTGTCGCCGTGATCATGATACCGAGCCCTGCCGCACCGTGTTCTCCTCCATGGCCTCCGTCGGCGGCAAACACCGGCTCCAAGAACGACGGAATGCCGAAGTACCCGGCCAAGATACTGAATGCCGAGAGAATAATCAGCGGGACTGTGATCGTGTATCCCGGTTCATGAATGTGATCCGCGTGGTGTGAGTCGTCATGCGGAGTGCCCCAGAAGACCACAAAGACCAGCCGGAAACTGTAGAACGCCGTCATAAGCGCCGTGATGAGTCCCAGGATCGTCAATATTTGCCCGAGTGGTCCGGCCGACCAGGCGGAGATCAGCAAGTCATCTTTACTGAAGAACCCTGCGGTCATCGGGAACCCGGCCAATGCCAGTGAGCCGATGAGGAATGTCCAATAGGTAATCGGCAGCTTGTCCTTCAACCCGCCCATGTGTCGCATGTCTTGCTCATGGTGCAGCGCGATGATGACGGAGCCGCACCCCAGAAACAGCAAGGCTTTAAAGGCTCCGTGCGTGAGCAAATGGTACATGCCGGAGGCATAGGCGCCGAGTCCGCAGGCCATGACCATATACCCCAATTGGCTGACCGTCGAGTAGGCCACCACGCGTTTGATATCCGTTTGCGTCAAGGCGATGGTCGCGCCGAAGACCATCGTCACGGCTCCGACCACGGCCACCACATCCATCGCGGCGGGGGAGAGATTGTAGAGCGGCGACAGCCGGGCTACCATAAAGACGCCGGCAGTGACCATCGTGGCGGCATGGATCAGAGCCGAAATGGGAGTCGGGCCTTCCATCGCATCCGGCAACCAAACGTGCAGCGGGACTTGCGCCGATTTGCCGATCGCTCCGGTAAAGAGCAGCAGGCAGATGAGCGTAAAGAGCGACACCTCCCAGATCCCTCCGAAGGGAGCCAGCAGATTGAGTGTTTCACCGAGGTGCTCTTGTGCGGCGGCGAATACTTCGTGATAGTTCAGCGAACCGAAGCTGACCCAGACCAGCAACAAGCCAAGGATGAACCCGAAATCACCGACTCGATTGACGAGGAAGGCCTTGGTAGCGGCCGCACAGGCCGACGAGCGTTCATACCAATGTCCGATCAAGAGGTAGGAGCAGAGTCCGACCGCCTCCCAAAAGATGAAAAGTTGAAGAAGATTATCGGCCAATACCAACATCAACATTGAGAAGGTAAACAGCGCGATGTAGCTGAAGAAGCGGGCATAGCCCGGTTCGCCGTGCATGTACCCGATGGTGTAGACATGGACGAGCGAGCTGACGATCGTCACCAGGAGAAGCATGACGGCGGTCAGCCGGTCGATATACAGACCGATATGCACGTCAAGGTTGCCGGATGTCATCCAGGTATACAGCGGAGTCGTCGTATGATGTCCTCCCGCCACCTCGATGAATGCCATGACGGATAAGAGGCACGATACGACGACGGCCGGCACAGCGATCAAATGTGCCTTGTCCTTGATCCAGCGGCCGCCGAGGCCGAGGATGAGGAAGGACAGCAGGGGCAAGAGTGGGATGAGTACGTACGGCATGATTTCGGCTTACATGTTCACTGGTACATGTCGAATGTTACATGAAGGTCTCGAACCACGTTCCCATCAGTGATCAGTGAACATTCAACTGCGAGCATTGTGCTTCGAGCTACCATTTCAACAGGTTGAACTCCTCGATATTGATCGTGTCTCTTGATCGGTGCAGGGCGATGATAATCGCCAGCCCGACGGCAACTTCGGCGGCCGCGACGGTCAGGGCGAAAAAGACAAACACTTGCCCTCCCAAGTCTTGCAGATATTCGGAAAACGCGACGAAGTTAATGTTGGTCGCATTCAGCATCAGCTCGACCGACAGCAGAATGGCGATGATGTTGCGGCGGATCAGTACGCCCACGACACCGGTCAAAAACACGATGGCGCTCAGGATTAAGTAATAGGAGATAGGGACCGTCATCGTTGCCTCGTGACGTGTGACGAGTGATGAGTGACGAGCGTGCGCTGAAGAGATGTTATGATTGCGTCCTTCACTGATCACCCTTCACTGTTCACCGGATCTTTTTTTGCCAGGATAATGGCGCCGATCATTGCGACCAAAAGAATCAACGAGGCGACCTCGAAGGGAAACAGATACGTCGAAAAGAGCGTCGTGCCGATCGCCATGGTATTGTCCGCTGTTTTTACGGCTTCGACAGGCAGCCCGTTCGACTGGGCTACTCTGCCGCTGGCCAGAAGGACAAGGAGTTCCAACAGCAACGGGGCACAGACGAATGTCGCGATTCGCCATTGGCCGTGATACCGATCGTCCTGTTTGATGTTCAGCAGCATCACGACGAAGAGGTAGAGGACCAAAATGGCTCCGGCATAGACAATAATTTGGACGGCGGCAAGAAATTCCGCATGAAGTGTGACGTAGAGCCCCGCCACATGGAAAAACATGATCAAGAGGGATAAGGCGCTATAGACGGGGTTTCTCAGCGCCACCACCAGGACGGAAGTGCTCGCGATCACCACGGCAAAATATCCGAAAAACACCTGCGACACGAGTGCGGTCTCCTCTTATATCTTCGGCAGAGGCCGACGCCGGCCGGCTTGCCGTTTAGGCCTCCCTCTCGATGTGTCCTGAGCGAGAGGGGGGCGCCGGTCAATTCGGCTTTTGCGGCACGTGCTTAAATGCCACGTTGAAAAATGCCGTATTCTGGTGCTGGAGTTCCAAACGCTTTTCGCGGATGGGAAAGGACCGGTCGCCGATCGCCAGCAGTTGCTGTTTGTTCAAGTGAAGCTGTCGTTTGTCGTACACCGCCCATTCAAATTCTCGGGTCATACCCAATGCGTCGACGGGACAGGCGTCCACACACATTCCGCAGAACAGGCAGCGGGTCATGTCCATGTAATATTCTTTGGAGTAACGTTTGGTCGGCTCGCCCGGCACTTCGGCGCTGACCACGCGGATGACGCGCGAGGGACAGGCGGCTTCGCAGAGGTCGCAGCCGACGCATTTTTCCGTGCCGTCGTCGTAGCGCAGCAGCGCGAGCATACCGCGATAGTTGTCCGGCAGCGTACGCTTTTCATGCGGATACTGGAGCGTCACCGGCTTGTAATTGAGCAAGTGCCCAAGCGTCGCCTTCATCCCCACAAGGATTTCATAGAGCGTGATGGTTTTGAACCACTCAGTGAACGATTGCATATCTGCGCTCAACCATTGGGAAAGAGGTACACCGCGATCGAGGTGATCACGATGTTCGCCAGGGCGATGGGTAACATCACCTTCCATCCGAACCGCATCAACTGGTCATAGCGAAGACGCGGAAGTGTGGCCCGCAGCCAGAAAAAGAGAAACAGGAACGAGTAGGTCTTGAACGCAAACCACATGGTGTTTTCAATCCAGGCCAAGGACGGCAGGCCCATGAACTCGAGAATCGTGCCTGGGTATGGTGCGTTCCAGCCTCCGAGAAACATTGCCGATGCCACACACGATACCAGCACCATATTGGCGTATTCGGCGAGGAAGAAAAACGCAAACCGCAAGCCGCTGTACTCCGTAAAGAATCCGGCGACGAGCTCGCTTTCCGCTTCCGGCAAGTCAAACGGGACACGGTTGGTTTCCGCCACTGCTGAAATCACATAGACGACGAGGGCGAAAATCTGGGGAGCCGGGAACGAAAAGGCATACCAATTCCAAAACCACCCTGACTGGGCGTTGGTAATTTGAACCAGGCTCAGGGAGCCGCCCAGGATCAATACTCCGACAATGGCCAGTCCGATATTCAACTCGTAACTGATGATTTGCGCGGCGGATCGCAGCCCTCCCAGCAGAGAGTATTTGCTGTTGGAGGCCCATCCACCGAGAATAATGCCGTATGCGCCGATGGAGGCAAACGCCAAAATATACAGGATGCCGATATTGATATCGCTGATGACGAACGGTTTCAGGGTGACGCCGTCGAAATCGAAGGTCAGGTCGGGTCCCCACGGAATGACGGCAAACCCGATGAACGCAGGAATCAGCGCCAGTAACGGTGCCGCCGTAAAGAGAAACTTGTTGGCACCGGCCGGAACGATGTCCTCCTTGAAGAACAACTTGAGCGCGTCGGCAAGCGGTTGGAGTGTGCCATAGGGACCGACTTCCATCGGCCCCATGCGGTCTTGCATCCAACCCAATACCTTCCGTTCGGCAAGCGTGAGGAGGAGTACCGTCACGATGACGATACCCACGATCACACCGATTTGGATGAAAGTGAGTGTGAGGCGGAACCCGATTTCAGTCACGATACAACTCCTGGATAACGGTGTACGTCGATAGTGTGCTCTTTATGCCACCTTCATCACCGATACGGACGTCGTCCGTATGGATGGCGTGTGGGTGACAGGATCGATGACGCAATCAAACAAACGCATGGCTGATTGTCCGAAGTGATCGGGGAACCACGCCCATCCTTGGGGAATTCGGCCTAAGATTTTCACCGTCGTGGTGATCTCCCCGCGCGAGTTGGACAGGCGCACATGATCTCCGTCTTTCAGCATGAACCGAGCGGCATCGCTCGGGTTGATTCTCAATATGCCGGTTCCTTCCACCTGCATCAGGCCCTTCGCCCGAGTGGAGAGTTTCCCGGAATGGAACAGGCTCTGCACCAATTCTACTTGCACGGTCCCGTCAGGTCGGCTTTCCTGAACATCGAGTGTATACCGGTTGCCGAGGTCGTGCGCGTAGTCTCCGGCCAGGTAGCGGTCGACGACCGCGCGGTCGACTGGTGGAGGCATCGGTGCCGGACCGAATGCGCCATAACCTGGAACCAGACTTCTGATTTCCTTGAGGATGTCCCGGCTGTCGGCATAGTCCATCGGTGTTCCCATGAGGAAGGACAAGGCAGCGAAAATTTCCCAGTCCGTACGGCTTTCTCCTACCGGTTCAACGACCGGTCGAACGGCCTGGACATGTCCTTCTGTGTTGGTAAATGATCCGGCCTTTTCCATTGAAGACGCCGCAGGGAACACGACATGGGCAAGAGAGGCGGTTTCCGTCAAAAACAGTTCCTGACATACCAAGAGATCGAGTCGTTGCAATGATTCTTTCGTACGGACGTGCGCGGGAAGACTCCCCACGGGATTTTCGCCGACGACGAAGAGCGCTTTGAGAATCCCGGCTCCCGCCCGGTCCAGCATTTCAATCAGAGAAGCGCCGCCGTGGGGGGGCGGCTCATTTCCCCAGACGGACGAGATCCGATCCCGTTCCGTACGGTCTGCGATATCGTATGTGCCCGGCAAGAATTCCGCCACCGCGCCCATTTCGACCGCACCCTGGTCGTTATTTTCCTCGGCGAGCGGCGCGAATCCGCTGCCGGGTTGATCGAGTTTCCCGATGAGCAGAAGCAAATCGAGCAGGTTGAGCGAGCCACTGTAGCCTCCCACACTTCGTAACAGGCCCTGTCCCGTCAGTACGACTACGCGTCGACCGTTCGCCAATACCTTGGCTGCCTCGGTGAACGCGGCGGTGTCGTGGCCGGTGGCTTTCTGAAAATCTTGCCAGGAGATTCGCTGCAACGCCTCTGTGACGGCCTGTACATAGGCCGGTTGTTGCCGCATCAGATCCGGCTGTACCAGCTGTTCGTCGACCAAGGCCTTCAAGAGACCGAGTACGGCCGTTCGCATCAACCGATTCGGTACACAGAAGTGATGAAGCGACAGATTGGCAATGTTGCTGGTGTGCTCGATGGAGGGTTCCAACGATTCAATGGTAATCAGGGACGCCTGCCGTTTCTTCACCGCTTCTTTGACTTTGAGGCCGGTGATGGGGCTGGTTTCCGTGATGTTCGTTCCGACCAACAACAGGACGTCCGCCGCAACGATATCGTCATAACTGACCGTCCAGCGGTGGGTGCCTTGGACTCGCTTCATGGCCTGCACACCGTTGATGTGGCCGTAGCGCGCACTGCTGTCGATGTCGTTGGTGCCGATGGTCAAGCGCATGAACTTTTGAAAGAGATACAGTTCCTCATTGGTACATCGACCGGAAATCAACCCGCCGAAGCTTTGTCCGCCGTGGGCGGCCTTGATTGTCCCGGCTTGCTCCGCCACAAATTCCAGAGCTTCTTCCCATGTGGCTTGCACGAGCGTACCGTTACGGCGAATAAGCGGGTGGGTGAGCCGCTCGGGATGGTCGGCCGCATGAAATCCGAAAAACCCCCGGGCGCAGAGATCGCCGTTGTTGCGTCCCGCTCCATGCGATGAATTCACTTCGATGAGCTCCTGGCCTTTCGTTTGGACGGTGATTTGGCAACCGTCTCCGCAGTACCCGCAGATCGTGTCGACTCGCTTGAGCATCCAGGGGCGGTATTGGTACATCGAAAGTCGACTGGTAATGGCGCCGACCGGGCAAATCTGGACACAGCCGCCGCAAAACTCGCAATCGAGGGGAAGTGCTCCGAAGTGCTTGATCTCGGTCATGGTGCCGCGGCCCGTCGGGGCCAAGGCTTTGACGTCCATCACCTCATCGCAGTAACGAACGCATCGCAGGCATTGTACGCACCGATTCATCTGTGTCTCGATGAGCGGACTGAAATACTCCTTTTGGAAAATGCGCTTGGTTTCCGCAAATCGACTGGTTGTCGGTGTGTATTGATGGGAAAAGTCCTGGAGGTCGCACTTTCCTCCCTGGTCGCAGACCGGGCAATCGAGCGGATGGTTGGCCAAAATAAATTCGAGGACCGATTTATGGGCGTCGTTGACGACGGTGGTGGCCGTCCGAACGTTCATCCCTTCTTCCGCCGGAGTGCTGCACGCCGTTTGGAGTTTCGGCATCTTTTCGACTTCCACCAGGCACATGCGGCAATTGGCGTCAGGCTTGAGCTTGGGGTGGTAACAGAAATGGGGAATCATGACGCCGACGCGACGCGCTGCCTCGATCACCAACGTCCCTTTCGGGACGTTGACGGTCATGCCGTCGATGGTCAATCGGACTGTCGGTGTCGTTGTGTCAGGCATAATCTTTCGTTCTTCGTTTACTGTCAGGTCCACGGCCGCTCGTCATTGGCCGATGAGACATGAGAAGCAGTCCTTCTCTTGCCGACGACTAATGACTGGCGACCTCGCTGTTCGTTCCTGCTGCCTCGGGCATGATCAGGTTCGCCGCTTCCGCTTCGCGAATCAACGACACGTATTCATCCCGCCAATATTTCAAGGTGCCTTGGATCGGAGCGACTTCCGCGTCGCCGAAGGCGCAAACGGTCCGTCCGGCGATGTTTTTGCATAGATCCGACAAGGTTTCAAGGTCTTCCATCCGGCCTCGTTTTGCGACAATCCGGCGCATCACTTGGACGAGCCAAGAGCTGCCTTCCCGGCAGGGACTGCATTTCCCGCAAGACTCGTGATAGAAAAATTCCATGAGCCGGAGCGCCGCCCACACCATGCTGGTGCCCTCTTCCATGACGGTCACGCCGCCGGATCCCAGCATTGATCCCGCCGCCGCGACCGACTCAAAATCCAG
Source organism: Nitrospira sp. (assembly GCA_029879905.1). Lineage (GTDB taxonomy): Bacteria > Nitrospirota > Nitrospiria > Nitrospirales > Nitrospiraceae > Nitrospira_D. The sequence continues at coordinate 34,417 of JAOUPN010000006.1, forward strand.
CTTCACATCGAGATGTGCCGGAGTCAGAAAGGGCGCGGAAGCGCCGCCGGGAATGAAGGCCTTGATCGGCTTGTCCGAACGCATGCCGCCCGCATGTTCATAGACCAGCTCGCGCACGGTGATACCCATGGGTACTTCATAGTTGCCCGGGCGTTTCACATGTCCGCTGACACAAAACACTCTGGTGCCCGTGCTTTTCGGCGGTGAGCCGATGGCGGCAAACCACTCGGGGCCGCGGCTGAGAATATGCGGGAGATTCGCCAGGGTTTCGACGTTGTTCACCACCGTGGGTTTATTGTAGAGGCCGTGCGTGGCAGGGAACGGTGGTTTGACGCGCGGGAGACCGCGTTTGCCTTCCAGCGACTCCAATAGGGCCGTTTCTTCACCGCAGATGTATGCGCCGGCGCCGCGATGTACCCAGACATCGATGTCGATGCCTGTGCCCAAAATGTTCTTGCCGATGTATCCCGCCGCCCGTGCTTCGTCGATCGCTCGCTCCAGAATCTGCGCACACAACACCAGTTCACCACGGATATAAATGTAGGCGGATTCCGCGCCGATCGCGTAACAGGCGAGCAAGATGCCCTCCAGCATCTGATGAGGGTCTCGCTCCATCAGTTGGCGATCTTTAAACGTGCCCGGTTCGCTTTCGTCGGCGTTGCAGCAGAGATAGCGGGGACCTTGGTAATCTTTGGGGAGAAAGCCCCATTTGACGCCGGTCGGGAACCCGGCACCGCCACGACCTCGCAGCCCGGATTTGCGGACGACGGCCGTGACATCCGCCGGGGGAACTTTGCCGAACGTCTTGCGGAGGGTCTGATACCCGCCGGTCTGCTCATAGTCGGCCAGCGATCCGGTGTATCCCGGCCGGGACATGTTTTTCAGTAAGACCAATTCGTGTTGCGGCATCTCACTCCAATTCGTGAGGGTAAAGGGTAAGGGGTAAGGAGTTACTGAAAATGCTCCGTGCCCGATGGGATTCCCCTCACTCTTCACTCCTTACTGTTCACCACCGGCAAGGGCCACATAAACGGGCCGCTTTTTAATCGGCATGTGCCGGTTGTTTTCAGATCGGCCAAAATCCGATCCAGTTTTTCTTCGGTCAGCCGTTCATAATAATCGTCGTTGATCTGCATCATCGGAGCGGTGCCGCAGGAGGCCAAGCATTCCACGGCGCTGAGTGTGAAGAGGCCGTCGGCCGTCGTTTCACCGGGGCCGATGCCTAGCTTCGCCTTGATCCAACCGATGATCGTATCAGACCCCACCAACGCGCACATCAGCGATTTACACACCTGAATGTGGAATTTCCCGACCGGCTTCAGGTTGAACATGGTGTAAAAGGTGATCGTCTCGTAGACTTGCGGCGGCGTCAGCTTGAGCAGGCCGGCGATCTCCGTCATCGCCTCTTCCGTCACGTATCCCTTGTCCCGCTGTGCGACATAGAGCAGGGGGATCAACGCCGAGCGCTTGACCGGATAACGATTCAGGATTTGCTCGACTTCGTCTTTGTATTTGTCTTTCAACATTGGGTGTCAAATCCGCATGTATCAGCGTGTAGTTTTCAGTTTAGGCCTACACGCAAAACGTACAATTCACAACGCCACACCGTCTTAGCGGTCGCATTCTCCCATCACCACGTCATAGGTGCCGAAGATCGTAATGATGTCCGAAATCAAATAGCCTCGTGCCATATGGTCGAAGGCGCCCATATGAATGAACGAGGGCGACCGGATTTTTAAACGATAGGGGCGGGGGCTTCCGTCGCTGATAATGAAGAATCCCAATTCCCCCTTCGGAGCTTCGGTGGCGCAGTATGTTTCCCCCTTCGGCGGCCTGATTCCCTGAGTAAAGATGATGAAATGATGAATCAGGCTTTCCATGTCGCGCATGATCTGTTGCTTGGGCGGCGGAATATATTGCGGCTCGTCGGCAACAATCGGGCCCTGCGGCATCTGGTCGAGACACTGCGTGATAATCTTGGAACTTTGGCGCATTTCCTCGACGCGGATCCAATAGCGGTCGTAGGTGTCGCCGTTCTTCCCGACCGGCACTTCCCAGTCCACCTTGTGGTAGGCCCCGTAGGGTTCCAATTTGCGAACGTCGTATGCGACGCCGGAACCCCGCAATGTCGGGCCGGTGAGGCCGAAGTTGATGGCATCTTCCCCCGAGATCACCGCGATGTTTTTGGTTCGCCCGATCCAAATCCGATTGGAGATGAGCAAGGAGTCGTACTCATCCAGCTTTTGCGGAAAGGTCTCCAGGAACGTTTTGATCCGCTGGACGAGTTCCGGCGTGAAGTCACTATCCACGCCGCCGATGCGGTAATAGTTCAGTGTGAGCCGTGCGCCGCACAGTTGTTCGAACATATCGAGCAGAGTTTCCCGCTCGCGGAATGTCCAGAAAAATACCGTCATCGCACCGATATCCAAGGCTTGAGCGCCAAGCCAGAACAGGTGGCCGAGAATACGCTGCATCTCCGCGACGATCGTCCGAATATATTCCGCCCGTTCAGGCACGGTGATACGGAGGAGTTTTTCCACCGCCCGCACATAGGCGTAGTTGTTGGCCATGGCGCACACATAGTCCAGCCGATCGGTATGGGGGATGATCTGCATGTAGGCGAGGCCTTCGGCCAGCTTCTCGACGCCGCGATGAAGATACCCGAGATCCGGGGTCGCCTTGACGATTCGTTCGCCGTCCAATTCGAGCACCACTCGCACGACACCATGTGTGCTGGGGTGTTGCGGCCCCATGTTGAGCAGAAGTTCTTCCCGGCGTCGTTTCCCCGGCGCACCGGGATCTAATAAAAACGGCCTCTTTTGGTCTTCGGAAATCTCCCCTTCGGTTTGCTCGACGGGCGGTTCGTCGAGCCGCGGGAGAAAGTCAATTTGACCGCGCCAGCCCTTGCCTTCGGTCGGGAAGTCCTTCCGCAAGGGGTATCCTTCCGTATAGTCTTCAGGCATGAGAATGCGGCGCAGGTCGGGGTGCCCGGTAAACCGAATCCCCATCATGTCGTACACTTCCCGCTCCAAAAAATCCGCGCCCCGCCAGACACTGGTCACCGAGTCGAGTGCCGGATTGTCCTCCGTCAGTCGGGTCTTCAATCGGATGCGCTTTCCATGAGGCAGCGAGAGCAGCTGATAGATCACTTCAAAGCGTTGCTGGTTGTCCGGATAATCCGCAGAACAGATGTCGGTGATGTGATCAAAACAGGCTTCGGGAGCGTCGTGCAGGTAGCGGGCGATATCCAGAATCTTCGATGCCGCAACATGGACGGTCAGTTCCGACCGCTCGGTATCGGTGTGGGCGGACAGTACTCCGTCCGGGAATTGTTTTTTTAATGTCTCAACCAGCATCTGCATCATGTCACTCTGCGAGAATCGCGGGACTTGCGGGAAACGCGTGGAGAGGTACCGCGTAGGTCATGCGACTCCCGCTCGTCTCGCGGGCTTATTTTACAAACACTTTTTCGCGTTGAATCTTTTCCTGCAACTTCATCAGGCCGTCCAGCAATGCTTCGGGACGCGGCGGGCAGCCCGGCACATAGACGTCGACCGGCACGACTTGATCCACTCCCTGCACCACTGCGTAACTGTTGTAGTGGTTGCCTGAGGTCGCGCATGAGCCCATCGAGATCACGTAGCGAGGCTCGGGCATCTGATCATAAATGCGCCGAACCACCGGGGCCATTTTCCGCGACACCGTCCCGGCGACGATCATCAGATCCGATTGCCGGGGGGAAGCGCGAAAGACGCCGGCGCCGAAACGATCAAGGTCATAGCGTGAGGAAACACTGGCGATCATCTCGATGGCGCAGCAGGCAAGTCCGAACGTCATCGGCCACAGGGCCGACTTCCTGGCCCAGCCGACCACGGCATCCAGGTTGGTCGTGATGATATTCGCATCAAACTGCCGCTCTAATAAACTCACGCTCTTCCCTACCTCATTTCATAGAAGGGTGA
>JAOUPN010000084.1 GCA_029879905.1 Nitrospira sp.
GAACGGATAATTCATGCTCAAGGTCTGACTTTACTTCACCGAGAATTCGTTGAAGAGATGATGGCGTAAAATTGGAATCCATATCTTCCAATTCTTGACAACGATCCAAGACCCAATTAAGCCCTTCAATTCGCCCTGCATAATGTTCTTGCTCAGCCGTATCGATTCGCGCCATAGCGGTGGCAAAGGTTTGAGCCTCATAAATGAGGTTGTAAAAGCTAGTGACTGCCCGTTGTAAGGAATGCATGTTAGTTGTCCTTTGGTTGTACGAATATTTTTTAATTATACATGAGATTGGTGCGACGACAAGTAGAATTTTCGATCTTTACGTAAAGAGGAGTGACTGAAATTCGTTCATAAAGCCATAATAGAGAGGAGCAAAGTCCTTCAGGCATTCCGGGCTGGTTTCTTTGAGACGTTTAAAGAAAAACACCTGGCTTCGCGGCTCTAATTGCTCCAACAGCTGGCTCAATTGAGCCATGGTATAGCTACCGGAGGGGACACTGAGAATATAGTGGACAAGGCGTTCGACGAATTGCTCGGACACGTAATCCGTAGCAAGATATCCGTCTGGAAGTTTTCCTTCAGCCAGAAACTTATCGAAAGGTATCGCTTGGGCAGCGAATGGGACCGAGGTCTGCGTTGGAGAACTCACGACGGAATTACTCCATATAGTAGAACAAAATGAACTGTCATCGACTGTACTTAAGAATTGTTATTCCGTCAAGGGACCAGAAGTCGCGTACTCATATAGGCCGTTTGGCGTGAAAAACAAAGGGGCATAATCCCTATAAGGATTATGCCCCATGCTATCTCACCCCCGCTCGAAAACTCGAGCTAAGCTTTCGAGCCGGGGATGAATGTTCCTTCCCTAGGCGTTAGAGCCAGGTCACGCGTTCAGCCGGCCGGATGTAGATTGGCTCTTCGACCTGCACACGTGCGACTTCCTTACCGGACTTATTAAACCCAAGGACGGTATCGTTGTACATTTCAAACCGCTTCCCGTGGATTTGGGTTTCAAACACTTTCGGTCCGGGGATGACGTCATATCGGAAAACAATCTGCTGACTGGCTCTCCACAGCTGAAGAACGGCCAGAAGTTCCCTGCTGGGAACCAGATATTTTTCAATCGCGTTGTCCACTCCCGGGCCGAACATTTGCCGTGCATAACCACGCGGGCTATGACGCGGAGGGATATAGAATCCATTGGGCTCCGTTCCCCATTGCGGATACAGCGGCAAGGCGACCTGCTCCACTCTGATCGCGTAATAGAGGGGATGCCACCTGTCTTCCGCCCATAATCCATTCTCTCCGATCCGAACAAGGCTCTGCATACGGATCTTACCTACGCACGCAGCCATACAGCGTGTTTCCATGGGTTCACCGCCTGTCAGCGGATCTTTCCCTTCGATACGTGGGTAGCACGCGATGCATTTTTCAGAAACACGAGTCGTACCGCGGTACATAGGTTTCTTGAATGGACATTGTTCCACACACTTTTTATATCCACGGCAACGGTTTTGATCGATCAGAACAATCCCGTCTTCTGGTCGCTTATAAATAGCTTTCCGTGGACAGGCTGCGAGGCAGCCAGGGTAGGTGCAGTGATTACAAATTCTCTGAAGATAGAAAAAGAACGTTTCATGCTCGGGGAGTGAGCTCCCTGTCATCTTCCACGGTTCATCCCGGGAGAATCCGGTCTTATCGACTCCCTCAACAAGAGCTCGCATGGACGTCGCGGTATCTTCATAGATATTGACGAACCGCCACTCTTGGTCCGTTGGAATATAGCCGATTGCAGCCTGTCCGACTTTTGCGCCTGCATCAAAAATCGTCATGCCTTCGAACACACCGTAAGGGGCGTGGTGCTTTCTTCCCACACGAACATTCCATACTTGTCCGCCTGGATTAACCTGTTCGATCAACTGAGTAATTTTTACGTCGTAGAATTGCGGATACCCACCGTATGGCTTGGTTTCGACGTTATTCCACCACATGTACTCTTGGCCTTTCGAGAAAAGCCAAGTCGACTTGTCCGCCATGGAACAGGTTTGGCAAGCCAAGCAACGATTGATATTAAACACAAAGGCAAACTGCCACTTTGGATGCCGCTCTTCGTACGGATACAGCATCTTCCGTCCCAGTTGCCAATTATAAACTTCGGGCATTGTGTCCTCCTTGCGTACCTAGGTCTCTTGTAAGGTCATGAAGGTCTGCTTTTCTGACGCGGAGCCCGGTACCTGACCGGTGCTCCGCGTTCATCACTCTGCTCGACCTCTGTTCTAGACTTTTATCTTAATGTGTTCACCTTTCAGCCACTTGATCATAAATTCGTTCTCTTGGCCTGGTGTGAATCCGGTTCTGACCGGTTCCCATGGGCCGCGCGCTCCGATACCGCCGTCTTCCGCCTTTGTGATACGGATCAGACATTCCTTCGGCACGGTATTGATGGCGTGGTGGTCCACTTGGTAGCCCCACTTGAACTTCCAAGCAACCGCATGCTTTCCAGGGAGTGAGTCCATTTGGTGCATCGGCATCAGCCAATTGCGCGTAAAGGACTGTTGCGCTCCGTATCGGAAGTTCGATTGATATCCTGTATCGATCGCAATCGCTCGACCGTCCGGTCGTGTTTCGTGTCCCTTCACCGATTTCGGTGTCGCGACAAACGGAGCATGTTTGGCCATCGTCACGTGGTACGGATAGGCAGGATTGTACTTTGCCCGAATCATCAACCGGGCCACCTTGTAATACGGATCGCTCGGTTTCCATCCACGATACGGCCGATCAACGGGGTTTCCATCGACGTAGACATAGTCACCGTCGTTGATTCCGCGATCCTTTGCCGCTTGCGGGTTGATGTGAATTTGGTGTTCACCAACCCCCGGCGTTCTCTTATCCATTCGATAGGGATCGCCGAAGTTCGACTCATAGATCTGGACCCAGTCATTGACGGACCATTGGCTATGGACTCGGTGACGGGTCTTCGGAGTCACACAGTAGAACTGATAACCCTTTTCCCACAGCGGGTTGCTGTGTCTCTTAATCTCATGCCACGACAACTTGATGTTTCTGACTGTTTTATCATCGTGGTGCTGTGCGGTGATGGGAATACCGTAGTCATCAGGACGCACATACGGATTGGTGGTGAAAATGGCGTTCGGCAAATATGGCGTTGCTTCCGGCCCTTCACGGTGCGAGATAAAGTTTTCTCCGTATTCAATTGCTTCCGGCTCGATACGATAGTTCTCGTACCGCCCGCTTCGCGTCCACATCGGCTTTGATTCGTTGGTCTCCTCCCAGAATGGATGCCGAGGATAGGTCCTCACCATGACCATCCAACCCTTCTCAGATTTCAGCATGACGTCGGCTGAGTAACCGTAGAAGGTGGAGGACGCATCGAGCATGCGCTGTACATAGACATCGACGCGGTTCGCGTAGACCATTGCGAAGTAGTCCTTCATCCGCTTGTCCCCGGTCAATTCGGAGAGCTTCGCGGCAACACCCGCAAAGGTATCGATATCGTTACGCGTGTCGTAGAGAGGACGAATACCACCCTTCCACACCTGTACCCAGGGATTAGAGACCGTCACCGTCATTTCCGGGTAGGTAAACTCCATCCAAGAGTTACAAGCAAACGCAATATCGGCATGGTTGATGTCGGACGTCATTTCGATGTCTTGGGTAATCAGACATTCGATATTGGGGTCGACGTTACGGACCATGTCGTAGTGGTGCTTAGCATTGTTCACGACGTTCACGTTGACGACCCAGCGGAATTTGCTTGGAGTCGGCATGTGGGTTTTACCGGTAAATACCTTTCTTCCATATTTAGGGGTATTCACGATAAGCGCCGTATCACCGTGGTTCCAATACCCGACCTCTTCACCGTAGTAGTAGGACCGGGTCTTGATTTCTTTCCCGTGTGCATTGGGGTCCGTCGTGATATTGAAAGGATCTTCTCCGGTATGCACGGACAATCCGGCTCCGGACCATGGGGTTGCCGCCCATGTTCCTGCCTTGTAGTTACCTGCCCAGGTATGCTGCCCGGTTCCGAATTTTCCGACGTTTCCGGTAATGATCAGCACCATAGCCGCCCCACGCGCATTGGCGGTTTGATGGAAATAGTGACAGGTGCCTTCCCCGTTGTGAATGGCCGCCGGCTTAATCGTGCCTGAATCACGCGCCCATCGCACAATAAGATCTTTGGGCGTCCGGGTAATTTGATGGACGGTATCGAGATCGTAGTCTTGGAAGTGGACCATGTACATCTGCCACACAGGCATGGCATCGATTTCACGTCCGTTGAGCAGTTTTACCCGATAGGTGCCGGTGAGTGCGGCATCAATACCACTGTTGGTATAGTGCCATCCGACTTGCTCACGATGAAGGGGGATCACCTGTTTTTTATTCAAATCCCACACCATCATGCCGCCGAGTCGCTGAATATGTTCCGGCTTCAGCGATTGAATTCTTCCTGAATAGCTCTTGGAGAAGTCAGGAAATTGGTAATCCTTGATGACATCGCGCGGGTCAAGGTACTGCAGCGTATCCGTACGAACGAGGATAGGCGCGTCAGTAAAGGACTTCAGGAAGTCCATGTCGTGCATGTTTTCGTCGATGATGATCTTCATCGCACCCAAAAACAATGCGCCGTCAGACTCCGGACGAAGAGGCATCCAATAGTCGGCTCGATACGCCGTAGGATTGTATTCCGGCGTAATCACGACCACACGAGCGCCACGCTCGATACACTCGAGCTTCCAGTGCGCCTCTGGCATTTTATTTTCAACGAAGTTCTTTCCCCAACTCGTGTTGAGCTTGGAGAACCGCATGTCGGAAAGGTCGATGTCTGAACCTTGCACACCGGACCAAAACGGATGCGCCGGATTCTGGTCTCCGTGCCAGGTGTAGTTCGACCAATACCGTCCACCTTGCGCCTGATCCGGCTTGACCTTGCGAATCCATGTATCGAGCAACGCATTGATTCCGCCGTTCATACGCGTGTTGCCCATTTTCCCGATGATTCCAAGAACCGGCATTCCTGCACGATGCTTAAAGCATCTCGTACCGGCACCCTTCATCATTTCGATCATCTCAGGGGCATATCCCTGCTCACGCAGACGGCGTGCACCGGCCTCGCCACTATAGCGTGTGGCAATGATCACCATGGCCTTGGCGGCGTACGTAAATGCCGTATCCCAGGATACGCGAAGCATATCGTCCAAGAATCGGCTATCAAACTTGTACTTTCGCTTCGTTTCCGGCGTCAGCTCCGGTGACCCATCATCCATCCACTGCTTCCAGCCCTTTCGCATCAAGGGCCCTTTCAAGCGATATGGCCCGTACACGCGGCGATGGAAGGTGAACCCCTTCAAACACATACGGGGATTATGCGCAAAGGTGCCACGATTGCCGTAGAGGTCTTCGTATGTCTGGTGATCATAGTTCTGCTCAACGCGCATGACGACGCCGTTGCGGACAAACGCACGGATGCGGCAAGCATGCGTGTCGTTCGGAGAACAGACCCAGGTAAAAGACGAATCGTACCGATATTGATCGTGATAGACACGCTCCCATGAACGATCCGGGTAATCACCAAGCGGGTTTCCCACCTCAATGACCGGCTGCAGCGCGGTCAATGCAAGGACTTTGTCGGCCACCGCCACAGCGGCGACCGTTCCCGCGGAGACCTTCAAGAATTGCCTACGTGACAAAAACATTGTGGCTACCTCCTAACAGGTTGAGAACTTCTGAATCCGACACACGTTGGCTTAATTCCTATAACCAAACCAACGCGTCATAACCCAAATCTACGACGGCTATTTCAAAATCATCAAATATACGAGTCTCACAATCGCCCAACTTACTACTTACAATCGTGAATTCTCAAGACATTACTAATGAGCCATTCACGTAATCACCCTGAACACACGCAATAATCACGCCCAAATCGCGACAACGGAGGCCATGGGATAGCAACCCCATAAGCTGTTTAGATTACAACGCTTTACGCACGAGTCTGTGATGGCGAGCCTCTATTCCCCGTGAAGCTACATTGAGTAACAAACGTAGCGCAAAATATGGGCTAGTGCGGACTTTGCGACATAGTCGCCTAATAAAACAACAAGTTATGATGTTACGCCCTTGCACGATATAGTGGTTACGAAATGGTAACGAGTTAGGTCGTTGTTACGTTGCAGGATGAAATGTGTCCCGAGTAGCTTCCATTCTGTTGTGTTTTCCTATCGCCCTCTCTTCCTTAGGCAACGGGCTCTATCTGCATACCGCCACGGGGAGCACAGATGAGATCTCTGAATTGAATATGTCTCGCGCAAGGCGAAATGCAGGAAACGCGAATTTGATGTATTAAGATCCTCCGCCGTCTCCTGGGGAGGTGGATAAATTTTACATCTTCCCCTGCCCCACCCTGTGAGGGCGATTATTCAATTTAGCCAGGGTCCGTTGATAACAGTGACTTGACAGTCCATGACGTGCCCAGTAGAATTCACCCGCCCCTAAGATACCGACGATACAGATCAGAGCGGGAATAGCTCAGTGGTAGAGCATCGCCTTGCCAAGGCGAGGGTCGAGGGTTCAAATCCCTTTTCCCGCTCCAATTGCTTCTGCTCCTACACCTTCGTTTAAACAACCGGTTGCATGCCGTTCCAGCCCGATCAGTTGTTGAAGGTGGCCTTCAGCTGATCGATACTCTTCTTGCGTGATGGGAACCCTCCCGAATCGACCCCGGCAATAAAGCTCTGTGACCGTTGCCACTGCGACCACAGCCTCTGCCCAGTGCTCTCGTGTCATTCGGACGAATTCAAGGGGCCCCATTGCCGCCGGTTTCAGTAGGCCTTTCCTCGACAATTGCGTGAGCATTCGCTTATAGAGCCCCATGATAGGCTCTTCGAGGTCCATGGCTTTCGCATCACATCCTCCTCGGCTCCATCCCCATACCTTTTTTCGACTGAACCACAGGAACAGACAGATCGCGGTAAGCACGAGACCACCTCCCGCGATCGGCACAAGATCATCACCATCCAATCCACTGATGACGGCACCCACCATCGCCGCGATGGGATCAAATATTGAGGCCAGGGATTCCCTTGCCCTATTCTTAGCCGTCACACTGCCGGTTTGTATTCCTTTCACCATCGCGAGTTGGTCTACCGTGCTGTACTGGACAACCATGCGACTCCACCGTAGGCGCACACTATCCAGCATCCGCCCGAATGTCTGCCACGCCGCAGGTGCTCCGCCGAAACTATCGCCTGACTCCGGTGTTGGATCCATAATCACCCATCCGGAATGGGGCAGAAATACTTCGACCCAGGCATGAGCATCTTGTTGCCTGACAACAAAATAGTTCCCATACTCATTCCATTCTGTTGCCAAAAAACCCGTGATCAGACGGGCTGGAATCCCTTGCGTCCGCAACATGACCGCCATGGTTGTCGCGTAGTGCTCGCAATACCCGGTTTTTCGGCTGAAGAGAAAATCCTCAAGAGGGTCTTCGTGTTCTCGGTGAGCGACATCGAGACTGTACTGATAATTCTGTAAAAGATGGCTTTTAATGGCGACGGCCTTGTCATACGCATTGCGCTTGCCTCGGACAATCTCTTCCGTCAATCCCATAAGGCGTTCCGACAGATCAGGCACTTGCATGAACGGCCCGAATACCGATTCCCGATAGGAGACCGGTTCGGCTTGCCGATCAGCCGGCAGGACAGGGTGAGATCGGGACACGACCGAATACTCAATGCGTGTGGAACTTGCGAACGGAAGGTAGAGTCCGCCGGATACATCGGCTTGAACCGCGGGCAGCTTGCCGGTGATGATTTCGGCAAACGGCGCCGCAAAGAGCACCGTCGTGTCGAGTGGCTCTAACAAGATATGTTGGCGCAGAGGCGGCCCCAATTGCGCACTCTCTCGTGCCCCCCTCCGCTCCACGACAAAGGTTCCCGGGCTGTTTTCGGTCACCGCATGTCGATGACTCAGGAGATTCGTCCAGGATCGCCCGTTGTATTGGTCAAACACACTGCCTCGTAGATACAGCTGTCCCCCTTGCCGTTCGGAACCGTCCGGCAGCTCCACTCTCATGACGACACTGGGGTCTCGCTTCATGGTTCCGATGGCCCCCAAATCTACGGTATTGGAAAATCCGGACATGCGAATATTCTCTCCGATGCCCTTCTGATAGAAGCCGGCACCGACACGCGGGATCATGAAAAACATCAGAATCGTGACGCCGATAGTCGCAAGGGCAAGTCCGTTCCCCATCCAGAGCAATTGCGGAGTCACATCCGTATGTTTTTCCGGTCCCTCCCGCATCGGCTGACCTTTGAGTGCGGAGGCGTGGATCTCTTCCGACCGTTTTGCTACCTGAAAAAGAAGCAGCGCCCACACTCCAAATACGACGTAGGCGAGAAAGACGGGGAAATACCAGAGATCCGTGGTCAACGACGCCGCTGCCAACACGGCCACAAGACTGATGGCGTAGAGATGCTGATAGTCGCGGTGGAGCTGAAGATTACCGAGCTTAATAACCATGAGAATCAGGAGAAAGTGGATTCCTGCATGTAGAAGGTCTCTGGAAACCCACAGGCTATCGACCCAAAACACAAGAAAGCCCAAAAGGACGAAAATATTCCAGGTGGTGGTTGAGAGCGTAATCTGGGCTGCCACGCGATGAGCGACCGGCAATCCTGATGTTCGGATGAGCGCGATCATCAGAGCCGATGCTGTCACCACTGTCAGCCAGGCGGGCAAGCTTGCCGCCAATACCAGCCCGATAAATGAAACCGATGCAAGCAGGACAGAGAGCAGCCGGAGCGCTTGGTCAACGGCCATGGGAGGCTCCGATCAACATCTCTTCGTTGATAATGAATGCCGTGTCATCAAGACCGGAAATCACGGCCCCATCCCATGGCTTGATAATAATCCGACCACCGGAACCGTCGATTTCAGAATCCTGAGACACCGTTTGTTGAGACGAGGAATGGGCGCTCGGTACGCATCGTTCACAGAGGGCCAAAACACGAAGAAGATCAAGGAGGTGGATTTCGCCTTGACCAAAAGAAGACTGAAATGATCCCACAGTCAATTTGACACGATAACCTCTGGCGGTGAAGTCATGGAGCAGAGATGCCGTCAAGGCCACTGCGTCTTCGAATAGTGTGTCGTGAGTATCCGGAGCCAGAAGCGACAGGTACAGGGCAACCCGACGCTGATCTTCCGCTTCGGTTTCCCGAACAATGAGTTTCGACGTTCTCGCAGTACTGACCCAATGGATCGCTCGTGAGTCGTCTCCGGCCTGGTACAGACGAAGATTATATAAGTCACTCCCGGAACCCTTTCGATGCGCGCTGGACTCCTGCCCAGCCGTCACAAAATCCCGCAACATTCCATCAGACAGAGATTTGATCGCAGGAGCAACACAGGCAACCCCTTTGACGGGGTAATAGGCTTTCTTGAGAAACAGTCCAAAGGGAAACGCCGTTGCCACCCGTACTCCCTCCAGATGTAACCATCCACGCTTGGCGCATACAATCGGGTACGATAAGAGGCGACCGGCGCCTGGCAAGAGCTGCCCAATGGCCAACCCCCGATCAACATCACGCCCATCTGAGACATCGAAGAGCCTCAACGAAAAACTGGGCCATCTGGATTTCCTGTTCTTGACCATCAGCGTTGCCGTCCCCGGCTCGTTGGCAAACAGCATGTCAGGAAGGCATCGGTGGAACTCCAACTGACGCAAACAATATTCGGCGACAATGCCCGAGAGCAAAATGATGCTCAGCATCATAGCCAGTAACAGGTAGAACAGATTATTGCCGGTGTTGATCGCGGCAATTCCGATCGCACAGGTAAACAGTAAAAAATGGATGCCTTCGGATGTGAAGCGGGTCGAACGGCGCCGGGTGAGTCGCCGAACCATCGTACGAAGAGATAGCAGCATGTATCGCCTAGATCATGCGAAACCAATACGGTCGAACAACAGTTAGACGGGGACAGGAACGGAGTCCACAATATCCTGAATGATGCGCTCAGCCTGCTCAAAACTTCGCTGGCGAATACCCTGCGTGGAGGCAACCATGACGCGGTGAGAAAGGACCGTAGAGGCAAGCTCCTTGATATCGTCCGGCACGCAATAGGTTCGTCCTCGCACAAGCGCCAGGGATTTGGACGCACGGTTGAGCGCCAAGGCCCCTCGCGTACTGACACCCAGCGAGAGCAATTCGGACTGTCGCGTGGCCTGGATGATCGAAAGGAGGTATTCGGTCAAGCTGTCGTCCATAAAAACCTGGTCCACCTGTGCCTGAAGGTCAAGAACGTCTTGGCCGGCAAGCATCGGCTGAAGATCTTCCGCCGGATGGAGTGACGGAGATCGACCCAATACCTTCCGTTCCTCCTCCGGTGAGGGGTAGCCGATGCGAAGTCGCATTAAAAATCTGTCAAGTTGTGATTCCGGAAGCGGGAATGTCCCGTGATACTCAGCAGGGTTCTGAGTCGCAATGACCATAAAGGGCTGACTGAGTGGATAGGTCTGACTGTCGACGGAAATCTGCGCTTCGCTCATCGCCTCCAGCAGACTGCTTTGAGTCTTCGGCGTCGTCCGATTAATCTCGTCAGCCAGAACCACGTTGGCAAAAATCGGCCCCGGCATGAATTCGAAGGCTTGCTTCTGGCGGTTAAAAATCGATACCCCGACAATATCCGACGGCAGCAAGTCACTGGTAAACTGAATGCGCTTGAATGAGCAATCCAGTGATCGGGCCAAACTATGTGCCAGTGTGGTTTTCCCTACTCCTGGCACATCTTCCAGAAGGAGATGCCCCCGCGCCAGCAAGGCAACAACCGTCATCTCAATGACGAGGGGTTTCCCCTTAATCACGCGTGAGATATTTTCCTGAATCGACTGAATCGCCTCGGTTGGATTGGTCATGAGGTCAAGGCTTGCACTGGAACACACCTACATCTGCTACAAGGCACCAGTGAAGTCTAACAAAGGGTCCGAGGGTGTCAATTTTGCGGGGGGCACCTGTGATGACTATCGCATCAAGATATGTATTATCAACAACTTAGAATGGCACGAGGGTGAGGAACCATGGCATGGCTTCTTCTGCCATCATCGGGAACATTCTGGCTGTGCTGCTTGCCGGAATCCCGGGGAACGTTGCTCCCCGACTGATCCGCACATACCGGAACCCACGATCGGGATGTTGGGACGGCGAGGATGTGGTGGATGCTCCGAAAAGAAACGGACCTCGAACCGCTCCTATGTCAGCCAAATTGACTGTCTCACCTACCTGCAAGTGATGAAGCGCCTGATAGACGTCACCAAAAATTTCCGGAAGAGCGTCCCGAGTAAACAGCCGTTCTTGTGGGCGATACCGCGGCGCTTCGAGTAATTGCGCCAGAATCTCCCAAAACACTTGATTGTCGACCGCTCCCAGAATGCACAGCAAGCCCCGCTCCGCAAGAACATTGAGAAGGGCAACGGGACCGACGACTTCAAATTTCCACGGAGGAAATAACAACGCACGATCACCATGAAGCACTTCTAATGCCGGTTCGCCATGGAATCGGATATTCCGAGAAACTCCCTTGGTTTTGTGGAGTTCCTCCGCAATCATCGCGTGAGACAGCCTTGTCGGTTCATAGGCAAACGCCGGGGTGCCCGGGGCCCAGCATGTGGCAATCGTATACTTTGAAATCAGTGCGCCGGTGGCGTCCAAATGATGAAGATCGCACATATCCTGATTCCCCCAAAAGGCATAGCGCAACCCGGCCATATCCCGTAACGACCGTACTCGATCATGGCTCGGATGAAGCGGTCCTCCCAGTTTCGATCGGGGGTCGAGTCGGTCCAGGGCGTGCAGGATGAGCTGACGATTCTGCTGGTGTAATTTGGGGACGTATAATTCCGCCAACTCAGCGGCAAACGATAGGTCGCCGGCGCCAAGATCCAACACCGATGCGACCTCGGCATTCAGCAACAAATCAAATGGGTTTTCCATTGAGCGAATGTGGCCCTCAATCGTCTCACTCGTCATAAGCGAAATCGGCCAATGCGCGCCGGGGTGATCCGTCAACTCAAAAAAGACACAGAGGGCGCGCA
>JAOUPN010000394.1 GCA_029879905.1 Nitrospira sp.
GCTCTAACTTCGTGAGCGCGCCGGGGGTCCAACGAATTTCGGTTACGGCCGATTCCGGTGCATCTGACATCAGGCAATCCTGTCCTTCACGATGGATTTTTGTTCAAGAGCTCTTTTAATTCTTTCCCGGCCTTGAAGAACGGGACCCGCTTGGCCGGCACGGCCACAGTGGCTCCGGTCTTGGGATTTCGCCCCTCTTTCATTCTCCTTGCCCGAAGGCGGAAGCTGCCGAATCCGCGAATCTCCGTTTTATCCCCGTTCTTCAACGAATCTCTCACGCAGTCGAAAATCGTGTTGACGACGACTTCGGCCTGCCGTTTTGTTAATGTCGGATTTTTTTCGGACACCCGTTCAATGATCTGTGCCTTGGTCATGTCCCCCCTTCTCCGCTCCATCGGCGGACAGACGTCGGACGGCTGATGCGCGCCGCACGACCCCCACTAAAAGGCCATCAAATATTTCAACCTCACCCCCGGATGAACATCCAATTTGGGGAATACCGCCGTCAACTTCGAATCAAGCAATTCACGGATGGAAAACCGGCGTCGAGGTTCGACAACCCTGGGCTCGCCCTCAATACCGACGACATCGGCCGCCAGCTGAATAGCATCTTCCAGATCACCGATTTCATCCACAAGCTGAACATTTTTTGCCTGGCGACCGGTAAAGATTCGTCCGTCTGCCAGTGCTTGAGCATCCTTGAATTCAATGGCTCGTCCCTCAGCCACCGCTTCAATGAATTGGGTATGCACATCGTCCATGACATTCTGGAGCAACGCACGTTCCTCGCCGGTCATCTTCCGAAGCGGGGAACCGACATCTTTATATTTGCCGCTTTTGATGACGACGCCCTCTACACCGATTTTTTGCAACAGACCTTCGACATTGGCCGTTTCCATAATGACCCCGATACTACCGGTCAATGTCCCTGGATTGGCTACGATTCGATCGGTCGCGACGGCGATATAATACCCTCCGGACGCTGCGACACTGCCTAATGAGGCAATAACCGCTTTGTTCCCCTTGGCTCGTATTCGCTTAACCGCATCATGGATTTCTTGAGACGGGACGACTCCCCCACCCGGACTATCGATGCGCAAAACGATGGCTTTGACATAGGGGTTCTCACTGAACTTCCTCAATTCCCCGATCGTCTCTTGGGAATCAAGGATTACCCCTTCAACTCGAATGACGGCAATCCGATCACCGGTAGACAGGTCAAGATCGGGGAACAGCACGTTCAGGACAATCATACCCCCGAAACCGGCCGCCAGTACCCAAAACAGGATACGAAGCGGCCGATACTTTCGAGGAGACTCTGTCGGCAATACCTCTTCCGACATAGGACGACATTCGCCTCACACACAAAGACCCCGATACTTACTCGTCGGCCTGCTGCCGCTTCCGACTCTGTTTCACTGCCCGACCGAGGCTTTGATCCGGACCCCCTTGAGACGAGTGATACTCATCAACCTGTTGACGTTCCGAATCAAGCTGATGGTCTCTGAGACTCAACGCGATTTTACGCTCGTCCTGATCGACTTTGATAATCTTCGCCGTCACACCGTCTTGTAGTTTGAACTTCTCTTCAAGTTTAACATTCGGTTCGACGCCGGTTTCGCTGATGTGGATCAGTCCTTCTACTTCGCCGTCCAATTCCACAAAAATTCCGAAATCCGCGATTTTACTGACCTGACCGGTCACAGAATCCCCCACATGGTAACGAGAGGGAATGGCTTCATCCCATGGATCACGGTCCAGTTGCTTGTAGCCCAACGACAACCGTTCCTTTTCCTTGTCGATGCGCAACACCATGGCTTCGACTTTTTGCCCTTTCTTAAAGAGCTCGGACGGATGCTTGATGTGTTTGGTCCACGACATATCGGAAATATGAATCAACCCGTCGATCCCCTCATCAAGACCGACAAAGGCCCCGAAATCAGTGAGGCTCTTTACCTTGCCTTCGATCTTCGTTCCGATGGAATACTTGCCCTCGATCATATCCCACGGATTGGGAGCGGTCTGTTTCATACCCAATGAAATCTTTCGGCTCGCGGGATCGACATTCAACACCGCCGCTTCCACTTGATCCCCGACTGCCACGACCTTTGACGGGTGTCTGACCTCATGAGTCCACGACATTTCAGAGACATGGACCAGACCCTCGACACCGGGCTCAAGCTCGACAAACGCGCCGTAATCCGTCAGGCTGACGACACGTCCACGGACTCTGGTTCCGATGGGATACTTTCCTGCAACGTTGGTCCAGGGATCCGCGGTTTTTTGCTTCAATCCAAGAGAAATACGCCCGGTTTCCCGATCATATTTCAGGACCGCCACTTCCACCTTGTCACCCACCGTGAACATCTCCGACGGATGTCCCACGCGACCCCAGGACATATCCGTAATGTGTAGCAATCCGTCGATGCCACCGAGATCGATGAACGATCCATAATCCGTGATGTTCTTGACCATGCCCTGAATGAGCTGCCCTTCTTTGAGGTTGGCCAAGGTCGTCTGCCGCTTCTTGTCTCTGGTCTCCTCAAGCAACACCCGACGCGAAACCACCACATTGCCGCGTCGATGATTGATCTTGATGATTTTCAGCGGAAACACCTTACCGACCAATCCATCGAGGTCTCGCACAGGATGGAGGTCGATCTGGGATCCCGGCAAAAACGCTTTCACCCCGATATCGACCATCATCCCCCCTTTGATTCGGGAGACGACCTTGCCCTCAATACTTTTCTCATCCTTGTAGAGTTTCTCCAACTCCTCCCAAATCTTCATCTTGTCGGCTTTTTCTTTCGACAAGACGAGATTGCCGTCCGCGTCTTCACATTCTTCAATATAGACTTGAAGCCGGTCGTCGATCTTGAGGTTCGCGAGTTCTTCTGATGAGAATTGATCGTTGGAAATCATCCCCTCGGATTTGTATCCGATGTCGACGACCACCTTATCTTTGGTAAGGGCCACGACTCGGCCTTCGGTGATGGTCCCCTCCTCAAGATTGCGGAATGTTTCTTCATACATCGCGGCCAATGTGTCGCGATCCAACTGTGCATCATGATCTTGAGATACCGTCCCCATGTGAACTTCCTACTCTTCCGACTTGCGTCGGGTGCTGATAGTGAATGTCGCCGAACTCACTCAGCCTTGCGAGTTTCGGCGATCGACCCGTCCGATGCATCCTGCGCCGAGGTATCCTTCTCAAGAGGAGAAGGCACTTCTCCTAACGCAGCAATATGATCGATGATCGTATGACTGACCTGTTCGTAAAACCGTTTCGTCTCCGCTTTTTCTTTCCGGTCGACCGGATCAAATCGAATGGGCTCTCCGAAACTGACCGTGACCTGCCGTCCTCGTGGCCACTTGGCTCCTGTCGGCAAGACGTCAAACGTTCCCTTCAGATATGCCGGGATTACCGGACATCCGG
>JAOUPN010000396.1 GCA_029879905.1 Nitrospira sp.
CCTGCCAGCCAAGGACTGGCGCTGGAGAGGCCAAGGAAGAGCCCCCCCGCCGTGGTGCCGGCGATGATGGCGAGGAAGGTCCACATTTTCAGCAGCCCGTTGCCCATCGAGAGCTGTTCGTAGGGCAGCAGCTCCGGCAGAATGCCGTATTTCGCCGGGCTGAAGAAGGCGCTCTGGATGCCCATGGCGCCTAACACCACAAGGGCAGGCCATCCGCCCGTCGGATCGTTCCAGAGAGCGACGGTCCCGGCCCCCATCAACATGACCTCGACTATTTTAAAGGCGACGATGACGGTGCGTTTACTCAAACGGTCCGAGAGCACGCCGGCGACGACGGAAAACAGCATGAGCGGCAGATTGAAGACGACAAACGCGATGGTAGTTTGCGTTTGAGAGGCAGCCTCAAACTCCGGCCCTGACGGGCCGACGGCCGCCGTGACCTGGCGAATAGCCAGCAAGGCGATCATCAGCTTCCACGCGTTGTCATTGAAGGCGCCGATGAACTGGGCGATCAACAGACCGCGCAGCGGATGTGGAGACGGATGACTTTTTGGTGATGGCTGAGAAATAGTGCCTCCTTGATAATCTGTGCAGGTCGCATTCTGCCAGTCTTTAACACGTGGGGCAATGGGAGAGAGTTATTGGGAATGGTAGTGGGTTGCAGATTCATTCCTGGACAAGCAGGGGCAAAACATCTGATGAGATCACTTCTGTAGTCTTGGGCTAGAAATAGGCCAGACAGTAAGGGGTATCGCAGGATGCCGAAAAAGTCCGCCCGCCTCTTGTAGGTCAAGGTTGAGGCTCAGGCTAAGAAAACTACCAAGACGGCAGTTCGGTCTTTCTGTACTCTCAGCCTCAACTTTCTTAATCACGTTAACCTCGACCTCAGCCTTTTCAGTTTCGCTCGCTACGGCTTGTTAGCCGGATAGCCTCTAAGATATGCAACCTATCTCAATCGACTGGTGGGACTATTGGACAAGTCCTGGATTGTCCGGTAGAGTTTTCTTCTATAGGACTCCTTAGTCCACTGCGCTCTACTATAGGGCAACCTGCAGTAGACTTTATAGTTAGGGGGCATAATGCGGATTATATGTGCATTCCTGATGGCCATGTTGTCCACCGTCGGTGCCAACGCGGGTGAGGACAACCGCCCCACTGGGACGAACTGCGATCTTGCTGCGCCTCCTGCGAGCGCCGGTGAGGAGCTAAGTCATGGCATGACCATGCGCATCTACCCACGCGCTCGAGATATTGGGCCCAGCTACACCGGTTGCCAGTTGGTGTGGATCCCGCAGGGAAATAAATGGCTCACGATGTCTGCCGTAGCGATTGCACGCGGCGAGCCAACTCGCATCTGGGCGCCGCAGGAATCTAAACCTGAGTTCTTGGCGTGTCGCTACGAGCATGGCCAGGTCGTAGCTGGTGATTCCTCTAAATGCCCTATGGCGCAATTCCTCTTGAGCGAATCCATGAGCCCAGGCTGTGTCGATAAGGTCCGAAAGGCAGTCGCCGCCGGGGGGCTCGGGGCTCCCCGCCCAGCTGAGTGTGAGTATGAGTAGCGTGCCCTCTCACACCACGCCGCACTCGGATGCGCGCGGCGTATCGCCAGCTACTAGGGCCGTTATGGCGTGTGTCGGTGGACGTGAAATACAGTCAAAGGGTGTGGAAGCCAGTTAAAGGGGCAGACCCCTTTAATTTTGCCATGCGATGAAAATCAGTCGCCAAGATTGGGAGCGTGTCATCGAGAAGGCATGCGACATCGCCAATGCGACGGAGAGTGACGGCGATCCAGTGTATGAGGTGCACGTGGAGAGCATGATGGCGCTTCTCGATGAGTTGACTGCTAAATATGGCCCGCAGTCCCAGATTCTGGCGACCCGAGCAGATTATCTTGAGAGCTTTTCGGAGCGCCGCGCCTTATACGAACAAGCTCTCGATCTGGCTAAGAAGGCCCATGATATGAAGGAGATTGAGGAGATACAGGATTCAATAAATCAACTCGCCGAGGAAGAACAAGACAGTTAAAGGGGTAGCCCCCTTTGATTCAGTTTTCTATTTTATAGTTAGATTGCTAAAGCATGAACCGAGACGAAGCGAAAGCAATTCTATCCCGAGAACTCGTGGCGTACCGGATGCGCCCTTACGGTGAACTCCTATACTTACTCGAAACTCAAGACACAAAAGAGATAATTGGGGCATCGGGTAAAACCTACCAACTTGAGTTTCAGGCCGTACTGGACGACCCCAAGACCAAAGACTTGCGCGTAATGGGAGCAATTGACGATGGTGGGTTTCGTGTCTTCTTTCCACTTACGGACGGCTTCATAGTTACCACCGAAGGAAAGTTTGTTGGTGAATAAGAGCCGAGATATAACCATGTTTTCAAGCAGGTACGGTGATACTGCGCACCGTTTCCTGATGCATCGTGGCGCCGCGACATAACAACATGTTAGGGGGTGAGAGCAGTGTCAGATGACGAGTACGTAGCCGTTCCGGCGAGTCAGCACACTTTGGGAAAATAAAAAGAAGACAGGCGACTTTACTCTCCATGGTGGGGGAAGAAAAGGTAGGTGAAGGGTAGAGGCAAGGCATGAAAACCAGCCTGTCCCCTTTTATTCCGTGTCCCCTTTTATTCCGCCAAATGGAAATCTTACAGGCGTTTCCGGCAATGTTGGATTTGGCGTTGATATCGGTGCGGCTATTCCAGTTCCAGTTGATAGTAGCTTGTTTCTAACAAACACTGGAACACTTTTGGGCTACAGCACTTCAAGCGGGTTCATTGGTCCACAGTAAGGATGTATGGAGTGATGAGCAATGTGGAAATTATCATGATTGGCTTCATCGCTATATGTTTTGTGCAAGCGATGCTCTGCGCATTTAATGCGGTAATCACGAATCTGAAATTGCTAGCCAGGTTGAAGGAGCATCATTATACAAAGTGGTCAGAATTTATCGGGGATGACATCCAGGCAGTGTTTAAGCATATATATCAAACACCATTGAGTTCCCCTAAATCGTATTATCATTTTCTCTTCAAATCACAAGAAGATTATGGTGACCCTAAAGTCAGGGAGAGTAAGAGACAAATCAAGTGGGGGATATATGGTTTTTTAATTTCCATCACTAGCCTTGTAGCTGCTTTCATTATCGGAGGAGTTCTGCTCTCATAAAACATAAAGTGGGGAACCTCACGTCACAATTCTTGTACGATGGGAATGATATCGCGGCCGAGATCGGTGGCGAGCGGGACCAGAAAAGCAACTGTCTTAACTGTCCAGAATAAAAATGGGAGAAGAAAAAGGGGACATTCTCCTTTTCTGTGGATCAAGCCTGCTGAAGTGGAGTAAGAGAGGGAAGCTGTACCCGTCCTCCCTGTTGAGTCTGCCAGACAGAGCGGCACTTAGGCTTGGGGG
>JAOUPN010000395.1 GCA_029879905.1 Nitrospira sp.
TTGATCGGCATCGATACGTTGGCTGTGGTCTGAGGTAGACTCGAAAAAGTGGACGCCTTCAACCTACAATCCGAGGGCTGGAGGTGTGACATGGAACGGGTTCCACGACAGAAGTATACGAAGGAGTTCCGGGAGCAAGCCGTGCAGCTTGTGCAGGAACAGGAGTTAACAATTCCCGAGGCAGCGAGACGCCTGGCGATGTCGGACAAGACGCTCGCGAACTGGGTGGTTCGGGCTCGGCGCGGTCAGCTCACAAAGCAGGGGGAGAGCCGACGGCCCGTGACAGATCTGGAGGCGGAGGTGTCTCGGCCTGAAACGCGAGCTGGCCGAGGCCCGCATGGAGCGGGACATCCTAAAAAAAGCCACCGCGTACTTTGCGAAGGCGCAGCTGCCCGGTACGCGCTCATGAGAACGCTGCGTTCCCAGTATTCGTTGCGTCTGTTGTGTCGGGTGCCGGAGGTATCTCGAAGCGGCTACTATGCTTGGCGCATCCGCCGCCCCTCGAAGCGCGCGCAGGAAAATACGCGGCTGGAAGTGGCGATCCAGGCGGCACACGTGCGTACCCGACAGACGTACGGACCAGAGCGCCTTCAAGCGGAATTGCGGGACGACGGGTTTTCTGCTGGCGTCGGGCGCATCAAGCGGCTGCGGAAGAAGCTGGGCCTACGCTGCACGCAGGTGCGACGGTTCACGATCACCACGGATTCGGCGCATCACCTGCCGGTGGCGGACAACCTCCTGGCTCAAACGTTCACCGCAACGCGTCCGAATGAGATGTGGGTCACCGACATCACCTATATCGCCACGGCGGAAGGGTGGTTGTATCTCGCCGGCATCAAGGATCTGTTCACCTGCGAGTTGGTCGGCCATGCGATGGACGCCAGCATGACGACGGACTTAGTGTGGGGAGCACTCAGGAAGGCCCTCGCCAGCAAGCGCCCCGCTCCCGGGGTGCTGCATCACTCTGATCGTGGGGCCCAATATTGTGCCAAGGACTATCAAGATCAGTTGCGGAAGTTTGGCCTGATCCCGTCCATGAGTCGGAAGGGCAACTGCTATGACAATGCGCCGATGGAGAGTTTCTGGGGGACACTGAAGAATGAGGTCGTGCATCATCGGCGCTATGAAACACGGGAGCAGGCCAAGCGGGAGATCACGGAGTACATCGAGATCTTCTATAACCGTCAGCGTCGTCATTCACGGCTGGGGAATCGCTCTCCCGCCGCATTTGCCCAGCAGTGGGCCCGTCAGCAGCCGGCGGCATGAGGCGGTCATTCATGGCGTCTACTATTGACGACCGGGGTCACCTTGCTACCTGTCCAAGGACGTGGACGGCCTTGCGGATATTGTCCACGGCTTTCACATCTGCTTATCGAGATTCCCTGCGGAATACGGTATCTCTTTACGGTAGGATAAGCACGATCGTTGCTTATGGATTCGATTGGTTGGCTGGTTGTATCTATGGGGTCGGATACCTTTATATATGACGGTGCACGGGGCTGATATTGTTATGGCCTACATTGTTCCGCTTGTGCAGCGCGGGTGATCGATCAGTCTGGCAATTCAACATGACAGCGCAGTTTTCTGGCGGCCTGTTGCAGTGGCTGATCAAGGGTCCAGAGGGTTACTTGCTGAAGCAGAGTCGAAGCGAGGAGATGCACGTCGATCCAGCCTAAGCCCTTTCCAAAAAGCTTATGGGTGTCAACAAATGTCAGTAGCTCCTGATGTTCAATGGTAGGCGCGGACGGCAATAGGGCAAGTGATTCGAGCACTTCGGCCCGATTCTTCATATTGCCGCAGGCCAATTCTCCAATGATAAGCGGATGACAGACGACCTGTTCTTCATCCAGCAGCCGACGGAGAGCAGGAGAGTTGTTACGAAGGTGACCAATCCACACAGAAGTATCAACCAGTGTGGGCATGGCTAGGCAGGTCGCCGTCGGCGGATGTCTTTCAGGTGTGGCTCAGTGCCGCCCAGTCGGGCGAGCCGTTTGGCGGCTTCCCGAGAAATGAGTGATTCAAGTCCCAAGCGTACGAGCTGTGTCTTTTCCTGAATGCCAGTAAGCTGTGCCGCGCGTTTAATGAGATGATCGTCGATATTGAGTGTTGTACGCATATGCATAAATATGCATGGATGAGGCATCGGCTGTCAAGAATTGGGCGGAGTCGCTCCGTACGTTTCTCGTGCCAAGCTATGGCGCTGTGGTGATAGACCTGTCTGCTTTTTTCTTCCTCGCTCCATTCAAATCACCCGGGTCATCCCATGCAGACATGTGAGTAGGCGCGAAAACACGGAGAGTGTCATTCCTTAACTCACGTATCAGACATGGGAGAAGCAGGCACGATATTCTAGAATTTATCCAGCCCCTCTTGACTCATCAAGAATTGTTGTTACATCTCTCAGCCATGGTTGCCAGGGCTCTCTCAACGAAGAAAGCGGTGACGCTCTTTCATGCCCTGTCGGATGAGACCAGGCTGGCGTTGATCGACCAATTAAAAGGGGGAGAGCGCTGTGTCTGTGAGTTGACGGATGCGATGAAGGCCGGCCAGTCACGGCTATCGTTTCACCTTAAGGTGCTTAAGGATGCCGGGTTGGTGGAGGATCGCCGTGAAGGGCGCTGGATGTATTACGCGCTGAGTTCTCAGGTGATTGAGGAACTGGAAGATCTGGTGGCTACTCTCAAAAAAGCCGTCAGGTCTGCCAGTGGTGAGGGGGAGCATTGTTGCTGATTTTGTAGATCTCACGAATCAAGAGTTTTTGATAGGAGGTGCGTCATGACAGATGAACAGTCTCTTAAAGACGAAATCAAAACCAGATACGGACAGGCCGCATTGCAAGCACAAAAACAGGAACGGCGAGGCTGCTGCGGGACTGGTACGGTATTGGAGGCGGGGAAACTTGATCCCATTACCGGCGGTCTTTATGCGGATCAAGAGATCGCCGAGATTCCAGAGGATGCGCTCTATGCCTCGCTTGGTTGTGGTAATCCGACGGCCTTGGCTCAGATTGCTTCGGGCGAAACAGTGTTGGATTTGGGATCGGGCGGCGGTATCGACGTATTGTTGTCGGCGAGGCGAGTCGGACCGACCGGCAAGGTCTACGGATTGGATATGACCGACGAAATGTTGGAACTGGCGCGGGCCAATCAGACAAAGGCCGGCGTGACAAATGTGGAATTCTTGAAAGGTGATATCGAGCACATTCCTTTGCCCGACAACTCCGTTGATCTCATCATTTCAAATTGTGTCATCAATCTGTCGCCGGATAAGGACCTGGTGCTGGCGGAAGCCTTCCGTGTCTTGAAGCCGGGAGGCAGACTGGCCGTATCGGATATCGTGGTCCGAGGGGAGATTCCTCATGCAATTCGGCACAACGTTGAACTGTGGGCTGGGTGCGTTGCCGGAGCGTTGGA
>JAOUPN010000086.1 GCA_029879905.1 Nitrospira sp.
TTCCGGAGTACATCCCACTCATCATTCCCATAAGCCGATGCACAAATTCGGCAGGGCACAGCTTTCTCCAACCCCGCACCACCGTACCGTTCAATCAAACTTTCCCCTTCTCTCAAGGAGTTCCCCGCACCAACCGATACAGCCATGAAATCGCATCGGATCTTTCGGTCAACCGGCCCATAGCCAAGACCGAAGATCACGACATTTCCTCGCTCGCTTTAATTCAATAACCGATGAGGGCAGGCAGGAAACAATCACGTCCTTTCATAGCGCGTAGCGCCGGGCGGTCGATCTATCTGACAGACAGGGCCCCCTTTATATCTTCGCCTTTCACACATGAGAGCTTTCAATAAACCATCGCGCAACATACCAGTAGAGACTTCCATGAACGATTCACAATTCCCGTACACATCCCGGCTCCCCTGGCGACGACCGGCCCTCATTCTTGGAGCTAGCCTCTTCCTTATAAGTCGCCTTACCTCACCCGCGATCGGCGCGACGACAGAGGAGCTGGCACAATTAAGCTTGGAAGAATTGTTAAACGTGGAAGTAACGTCGGTCTCAATGAAAGCGCAGCCGATGTCCAAAACCGCCGCAGCCATCTTCATTGTCAACCAAGAAGACATCCGACGCTCCGGCGCCACCAGCATCCCGGAAGTGCTCAGGATGGTGCCGGGCCTGAATGTCGCGAAAGTCGACGGCAATAAATGGGCCATCAGCGCACGAGGGTTCAACGATCGGTACAGCTCAAAAATGCTGGTCTTAATGGATGGACGAACCCTCTACACACCGTTTTTCGCCGGCGTCTACTGGGAACTGCAAGATTATGCGCTGGAAGACATCGAACGAATCGAGGTGATCCGAGGGCCAGGTGGATCGCTGTGGGGCGTGAATGCCGTCAACGGCATCATCAACATCATCACGAAGAAGTCGAAGGACACCCAGGGGGTCCTGGCCAGCACGGTCGTCGGGACGGAAGAAGTCATCGGCACAGCCCGCTACGGAGGAAACATCGGAGAAGACTTTCACTATCGGCTGTATGTGAAAGGATTTAATCGTGATACCAGCTATTCCTCCGAAGGCGCTCACGATGATTGGCGGGCCGGACGCGGCGGGGTCCGCGCCGACTGGAACCTGAGCCCCCGTGATACGGTCACCTTCCACGGCAACTATTCGGATGGACGGATGGGAGAGCGCTCGTCCAATCCGCAACTCTCGTTCCCCTTCGGCAGCCGAATACGTGCCCAAGACGTCACCCTCAGCAGCCACAGTCTGTTGACAAATTGGTCACACCGATTCGCCGGCGGATCCGAATCCACCCTGCGCATGTATTACGATCAATACCACCGGGACTCCTCTTCGATAGGCGAACGCATTACCACCTACGATATCGACTTCCAGCACCACGTGCCTCTGCCGTTCGGCAACGATGTGGTCTGGGGCGTTGGGTATCGGCTCATGCGCGACCGATTCAGAACCAGTCCCGTCTTGACCATGAGTGATACTGCTCGTGATTTGAACCGCTATAGCGGCTTCATTCAGGATGAAATCACCCTCCTGCCGGATCGGTTGTTTCTTACGGTGGGGTCCAAATTCCTCCACAACGAATTCACGCATTTTGAAGTTCAGCCGAGTGCACGGCTGCTGTGGGCGGTCACGCCACAACATTCACTCTGGGCATCTATATCGAGAGCCGTCCGAACACCGGACCGCTTTCGGGAAGATGCCAGACTCAATGTGGCGGGAACTCCCTTCGGCCCGATCAGCATCGTGGGAAACACCCGCCTCTACTCGGAACGGGTCATTGCCTATGAAGGAGGATATCGTGGACAGGTGCACTCAAGCCTCACGCTCGATATCGTCGGGTTTTACGACACGTATGATCGGCTGATCTACAGTCAATCCCTCGGAGGGTTCCCGCCGACATCGCAATATGCCAACAACGCCACCGGTCATACGACCGGCGTCGAAGTCGCCGCAGAATGGCGTCCCCTGAGCTGGTGGACGCTTCGTCCGGCCTTCACATACCAACATGTCATGGTCATGGCCGGACCTCTCGTCAATATCGATATGGAGGGCCATACGCCACGGCACCATACCTCCCTGCAATCCCGCATGACGTGGAAAGACTGGGAATTCGACGCCTGGTACCGCCATGTCGATCGCATCAATGATCTGAGTGTCCCTGGATACCATACGTTGGATCTCCGCTTCGGCTGGCATATCACTCCGCAATGGGATCTTGACCTGGTCGGACAAAATTTACTGGATCCACATCACCTGGAATTCTCCGGCAGAAACGGCGGGACCTATGCCACCGAAGTACAACGCGCAGGATACCTCAGATTGACATGGCGCTATTGATCGAATATCGCGCGAGCGAACCGCGATACCGTCGCGGGAATCGAAGGAGCAGGTTCAGTTCGCCATCACGTATACTTCACGTGACGCTGGCAGCACTCTGCCTCGTGACCCACTGTTGGATCATGACAGATTCTCGAGCGCAGGCCGAGGAGCCTTCGGGGGAATACATTCTCAAGTCCCTCGTTCTCTATAACTTCGCCAAGTTCGTCGAATGGCCTCCCCTCTCAATCCCTGATGCGCAGACCCCCTTGGACATCTGTATCCTGGGGGAACAATCGGTCAAGGCAGCGACTCCGACTATCGGACACAAGTCCATTCAACGCCACCCAATAGCTGTCCGAAAAGTCACCGCGTCCGAGCCTCTCGCCGGATGTCACATCCTCTTTGTCGAGGGTTCCAACGTAAAAACACTTCGCGCGATCCAGCAGAGCCTGGGAAATGGCCCGACTCTGACGGTCTGCGATTTGAACAACTGTGCTGAACAGGGTTTCATGATCGGATTGCGCATGGAAACCGGGAAGGTTCGCCTTGCCGCCAATCTCCAGGCTATCCAACGCTCAAAACTGAAGGTCAGCTCGCAACTCATCAAGCTGGCAACGCCGGTAGAGAGTTCCCAGTGAGGACACGATGAGATTCTTTCTCGATTGGCCCATTAAACGGAAATTGACCGCAATCACGATGCTTGCGAGCGGGATTGTCCTCGCCCTGGCATCAATTACCCTGGTCACCAACGACCTCTTGACCTCCAAACAAAATTTAGCAGACGAAATATACGCGTTGGCCGAAGTGCTTGGCGACAACAGCGCCTCGGCACTCACCTTCGACGACAATGAAACCGCCGCCGCAATCCTGTCCAGCGTCTCGCGCCATCCCCACATCACCACCGCCGCAATTTTCGACCGAAATCGACGATTGTTCGCAACCTATCAAAACCCCGTGATACCGATGGGAGACATGTCCCTGCTTCAGTCCGCACCCGAACGAACAGAAACCGCCTTTCACTCGAACCATCTCGATATCGTCAGCCCTATCGTACTCAACGGCGAACGGATCGGCTGGGTGACCATTCAATCCGATCTCGAGGGTCTCAACAAGAAACTCTACCAGTCGCTCACGATTGCCCTGGCTCTTCTGGGCATCGCCGGCATCCTGGCCTATGCCGTGGCATCCAAACTCCAGCATCTGATTTCGTCACCCATTCATGCACTCGCCAATACGATGGAGGAAGTGTCCGTCCGCAAGGACTACACCCTGCGAGCCGTCCTGCCGAGTACGAAGGATGAACTGGGCCGCTTGGCGACAGGCTTCAATGAAATGTTGCGTGCGATTCAAGATCGTGACGATATCCTGACCCGCTACCGAGAACATCTTGAGCAGGAAGTCGACAAGCAAACGGCCGAACTGACGCACAGTCTTCAAACCGTGAAAAGCCAACAGCATTTCTTGACGTCCATGATCGAGAACCTCCCCATTATGGTGTTCGTCAGAGACAGCCGAGATTTGAAGCTCATCCAATGGAACCAAGCATCCGAACGCCTGACGGGATTCTCGCGCGATGAAATGCTCGGCACCTACGGGCACACGACCTTTTCCAAGGATGGAACGGACGCCTTTTTAGCAAAAGAACGTGACATCTTTGCTCAAGGAAGACTCCTGGAGCTACAGGAAGAGTCGATCCATACCAAACACGGCAATACGCGAATTCTGCACACGAAACGCCTCCCGATTCTTGACGAGACCGGCAAACCCAAATATCTGCTCGGCATCGCGGAAGACATTACCGACCGCAACGCCGCCGAAGAAGCACGCAGGGAGGAGGAAGAAAAGTACCGCAGCCTGTTTGAATCATCAAGCGACGCTATCTTCCTGATGTCCTCGCCGAATTGGACCTTCACCACATGCAATCCGGCGGCACTGAAACTGTTCGACGCACGATCTACCGCCGACCTCGTGACATTGGGGCCGTGGGATATTTCCCCCTTACACCAACACACCGGAGAATTGTCCGCGACGAAAGCACACCAATGTATCGGCACAGCCTTGGACAAGGGCTCCCATAGTTTCGAATGGCTGTGCAAAACGATTTCCGGCAAAGAGTTTTACGCCAACGTGCTCGTTGCACGAATCACCATCTCAGGACAACTGGGTTTGCAAGCCACGGTCAGAGATATTACCGAACAAAAACGTGCGGAAGAATTGCGGCTCGAGCAAATCCGGCTCTCCTTGCTTACCGCCGATGTCAATTCCGCGCTGGCGCGAGGCGAACATCTCGACACCATGCTCCAGGATTGTACACGTGCCCTCCTGGATCGACTGGATGCCGCCCTTGTTCGCATCTGGCTGATCAAACCTGGAGATCTGTGCGATCGATGTCATCACCAAACCTCGTGTACCGCACGTATCCATTGCCTACACCTGATGGCCAGTTCCGGCCTGTCCGAATCTCTCGACGACACACATCGCCGATTGCCGATAGGAACACACAGCATCGGCCGGATCGCCGAAGAAAGGAAACCCCTCATCACGAACGACGTGCTGTCGGATGACCGCGTGCCGAACAAGGCATGGATCTTGGGAAACGGACTCCAATCCTTCGCCGGCTACCCGTTAGAGATCAATGGCCAGTCCATCGGAATTGTTGCCTGTTTTTCTCGTCACCGATTGTCCGAATCCGTACTCCATGCCTTGGAACGCATCGCCCCCATGATCGCCGTCGGCCTGGAGCGCAAGCGTACTGAAGATGCCCTCCGCACCAGCGAATTACGCCTGTCCCTGACCGTCAAAGGCTCACAGATCGGCATTTGGGATTGGGACCTCATCACCAATGCCGTGTATTTCTCATCGGAATGGAAAAGCCAACTGGGTTATTCCGAAGACGAGGTGTCGAACACTTTTCAGGAATGGGAATCTCGCGTGCATCCTGACGATCTGCCCCGTTCGCTGCAAGCCATCGACAACTATCTCAATCACCGTTCGGACAATTACGAATTCGAGCATCGCTTGCGGCACAAAGACGGCACCTACCGATGGATTTTGACTCGTGGCGCCCTCTTTTCGGACCCCGCTGCCCTGTCTAAACGGATGGTCGGCACCCACATCGACCTGACGGAGCAGAAACAAGTTCAGGAAGACCTGCGCACGGCCAAGGAACATGCGGAAGCCGCGAACGTCGCCAAGTCCCAATTTGTCGCGAACATGAGCCACGAGATCCGAACCCCAATGAACGGCGTGTTGGGCATGACGGAACTGCTGTTGGAAACGTCGCTGACCGACAAGCAACGCCGGATGGCCGATACGGTTCAACAGTCGGCCCAATCGCTGCTCACAATCCTCAATGACATTTTGGATTTCTCAAAAATCGAGGCCGGCAAATTGCAACTCGAATACATAGACTTCGACATCCACGCCCTGTTTGGAGAAACGATCACGCTCTTGGCGGAATCAGCCAGACGTAAGGGATTGGATCTCTCCTATTTCCTGCCTTCTACGCTCCCCATGGTCGTACACACCGATCCAACCCGCCTGAAGCAGATCCTGACGAACCTTGTGGGAAACGCCATCAAGTTTACACCGGAAGGCTCTGTCACGGTCACCGTCAGCTGTCTCAGCCACACAGACAAACAGGTGTCCATCAAGGTCGCGATCAGCGATACCGGCGTGGGGATACCACCTGAGTCTCAAGAACGAATCTTCGAGGCCTTTTCTCAAGGTGACGGTTCTACCAGCCGGCAATACGGAGGCACGGGGTTGGGATTGACCATCGTCAAACAACTGGTGCAGCTGATGGACGGGACTATCGGTCTTGAAAGTCAGCCCGGCAAGGGATCGACCTTTTGGTTCACGGTGACACTGAACTATCGCCAGAACTCATCCGGAGCAAATACCTTCACAATATTGAATAATACAACGGTACTGGCAGTAGATGACAACACAACCAACCGCGACATTCTTCGTGAATACTTGACGCTATGGGGCATGCATCCCGACATCGTTGGTTCGGCGGACGAGGCGCTCCGACTCCTCCATCCTGATCACGGACAGCCACGTCCCTATGACCTCATCTTGCTCGATATCGGCATGCCCGGGATGGATGGGCTCGCGCTTGCCCGACGAATCCAGGAAAGTCCGCTCTGGGCATCCACGCCCTTGATCGCGCTGAGCTCAACCGATTACACTGAAGACGGCGTGCTGTTCACGGAATCCGGCTTCGCATGCGCTCTCCGGAAACCGCTGCAAACGACGTTGCTTCGCCAATGTCTGAAACAGGTTCTTACCCGTACGACACAGGCCCCCTCCATCACATCTTCGACTCAGCCCCTTTCCCAAAGACCCAGTCACACGGAAGCCCTTCAGATCTTGCTGGTAGAAGACAACCCCGTAAACCGCGACGTGGGACTCGCCATGTTGAACATGCTCGGATACCATGTGGCGATTGCCGCAAATGGGAGGGATGCCGTCGATGCCGTTCAACGCATACCATTTTCTCTTATCCTCATGGATTGCCAAATGCCGGTCATGAACGGATTTGATGCGACCGCCGAAATCCGCCGATGGGAGCAGACGGCACACCCACACCACCGTATGCCGATTATTGCCTTGACCGCCAATGCCATGCAGGGGGATCGAGAACGCTGCCAGGACGCCGGAATGGATGATTACCTCGCCAAGCCGTTCACGGCTACGCAACTTGGGGCTATCCTCTCGCTATGGCTTTCTCCCCCCGAATCGTCCCTAGACTCTGTCACACAAGCGCCTGTGACCACTCTCCACGAACCTCTCATTCCGGCCGCTCACCCGACGACCGGTCTGGTGGATTTTACTGCTTTGGAATCCATCAAAGAGATAGCGAGACAGAGCTCCTCCGCTCTCTTAGCGAAAGCGTTAACGGCATACCTGGCGGATGCCCCGCCGCTCATTCAACGAATACGGGAAGCTCTTGCCACTACCGATTTCGATGAACTCACAGCCGCGGCACATCGGCTGAAATCCAGCAGCGCTACGCTTGGCGCCATGACGATCGCCACCCTATGTGAACAGCTGGAGCGATGCGGCCGCACTGAGCAGATCGAAGAAGCCCGTCCTCTCCTGCCAGGACTGGAACAGGATTTCGAGGCTGTGCGCACCGTATTTAACCGGGAACTCACAAAGGAGCGTGCTGCGTGACAGCGACTCCTCCATCAAACCCATTGGCCCTAATTGTGGACGACGACATGCTGATGCGGTTGCTGGCCCGCGAAGCGCTGGAAGGCGCCGGATGGGAGGTCGAAGAGGCTGAGAATGGACGGGAAGCCGTCGCAGCCGTCGAACGGCTCCGTCCCTCGGTCATTCTCATGGACGTCATGATGCCGGAAATGAACGGGTTTGCCGCCTGTACCGCGATCCACCGATTACCTGAAGGGGAAAACATCCCTATTGTCATCATGACGGGATTGAATGACTACGGATCAATTGAACAAGCCTATGAAGCCGGGGCCACCGACTTCTTGACCAAACCACTCAATGGACTGCTGCTACGACATCGCGTCCGGTATATCGTCCGATCAAGTCAGATAGCCCAGGAACTCCGTGCCAACCAGGCCATCTTGGCACAAGCACGAGACGTAGCGCTGGAAGGGACACGTCTCAAATCAGAATTCTTATCCACGGTCAGCCATGAACTCCGGACACCGATGAACGGTATCCTTGGCATGGTCGATTTGCTGCTGGATACCCCGTTGACACCAGACCAACAAGACTTGGCCGATTCCATTCGGACTTCCGGAGACCAGCTGCTTTCCGTCATCAATAATGTGTTGGACTTTACCGAGGCTGAATCCGGCCGTTTGATTCTCAGTTCCACCGATTTTGAGACACACGCACTCCTTCATGATGTTCTCACCTCTTTTATGGACATCGCACAACGCAAAGGGATCGCTATCGCAACCGACATGCATCCTTCGGTCCCTGCACGGCTGCGAGGCGACCAGGTGCATCTCCGACGGATTTTACGAACCCTGCTGGACAACGCCGTCAAATTCACCAAACAGGGGACGATTACGATCGGGGTGAACACCGTAGAGGCTTCGTGCGACGAAAATCCCCTCGCAGATACGCAACCCAACGCCAAGAATCCCATGACAATCGACGACCAGTCGACGGTGATGCTACGTTTCTCTGTTGCCGATACAGGAATCGGCATCCCCTCCGAGGCTCACAAGTGGATTTTTCAACCGTTCCGACAATCCGATGGCTCGAACGCCAGACAATACGGCGGGACCGGCTTAGGTCTGGCTATCTGCAAACAATTGGTTGAACGGATGGGTGGGACCATTGAGGTGGTCAGCACACTGGGACAAGGCAGCACCTTTCATGTCACACTCCCGTTCACATCTTCCTATGTTCTTCCCTCCTGTAAAACGGACGGGACCACCAACTGATTCCCCGCCGCATACTGACCTTGTATTTGATGACCCGAAAGGATAGGCTCGACCGACCGTAGACGTGACTTATGGCCACCTATGCAATCGGCGACGTACAAGGGTGCCTCGCATCTCTCCGGCGACTGATCGATCTGCTGCGATTTGATCCCGGCTCCGACCGATTATGGTTCGTCGGCGATCTCGTCAATCGCGGCCCTGACTCTCTTGGGGTGTTACGCCTCATCAAGCATCTTGGCTCGTCCGCCCGCGTCGTCCTCGGCAATCATGATCTCTTCCTCCTTGCCGTCGCGGAGGGATTCGCCCGGCTCCGTCCGAAAGACACGATTCACGATGTGCTGACCGCCACGGATCGAGACGAACTATTAACCTGGCTCAGACGACAACCGCTGCACCATCATGATGGGGAGTACCTCATGGTCCATGCCGGGCTTCTCCCACAATGGACCGTCACGGACACCGTACACTTTGCACAAGCTGTAGAAACCGTACTGGCCGAGCCCGACTATCGAACCGTCTTGCAACGACTCTTTCACGACCCGATACCGGAGTGGTCGCCTTCGCTCACAGGGATAGATCGTCTAGCCAGTATTGTCCGTGTATTGACGAGGCTCAGAACCTGTACCCCGACCGGGGCGATGTCCGACTTTTCAGGAACTCCGGACAAGACTCCTGCCGGATTCCTCCCCTGGTTTGATATCTCAAATCGCCTGAGCACGGATACGACGATCATTACCGGCCATTGGGCGGCGCTCGGACTCCGACTCACATTCAATCATGTGGCGATCGACAGTGGCTGTGTGTGGGGCAAACAACTGACGGCTGTACGCCTCGAAGACCGAACGGTATTCCAGGTGGAATATGCGGACCGATGACCCCGACCGACCGTTTTTCAGCAACGCGCCGGTAGTCAGAGGTAGGATTCAGAATCCGATGGGAATGTCCCCTGTTCGACTTCTTCTTTGTAGCGATGAAGCGCCTGGAGTGCGTCGACTTTGAGATGCGCATAGGGTTTGACGAACTTAGGGACGAAGTCGTCGAAGAGGCCGAGCAAATCGTAGAGTACCAGCACTTGCCCGTCACAATGCGGCCCGGCGCCGATGCCGATGGTTGGAATGGTGAGTTGCTCGGTCATTACCTTGGCCAGCGAAGCAGGAATGGCTTCGAGCACGATCGCCTGAGCTCCGGCTTGTTCCAAGGCTTTGGCATCGGCGACGAGTTGCGTCGCATGCTGTTGTTCCTTTCCTTGAACCCTATAGCCGCCATACTGAGAGACCGATTGCGGCGTCATGCCGACATGGCCGATGACCGGGATCCCCACTTGCGTCATGGCTTCGACGCAATCGATGATGGCGGAGCCTCCCTCCAACTTCACGGCATGGGCTCCTGCCTTGAGAAACCGCCCGGCATTGCGCAGGGCCTCTTCTTTCCCTGCTTGGTAGGACATAAACGGCATGTCACCGATAACCAGAGATTTCTGTGTTGCGCCGGCCACCAATCTCGTATGGTACAGCATCTGTCCCATCGTGACAGACAGGGTATTGAGTTTTCCCTGCACCACAACACCAAGCGAATCACCGACCAAGATCGTGTCGATACCGGCCTGTTCCACGATGCGCGCAAACAGCGCATCATAGGCCGTGACCATGACCACCTTCCTACCTTCACGCTTATAGCGTTGCAAATCCGGAACGGTCATCATGTAAGCTGCGCCTTGGACAGAATTTCTCCGATGCGGTGAATCCCTTTGATCGCCATAATATGCACGCCGTCGCAATGGGGGCGAACCGCGTTGATCGTCTGCACGGCAATCTCCACGCCGACATCTTCAGACTTGTCACCCGCCGCACGCAAAGCATCAATCATCTCTTGCGGAACAGACATGCCGGGAATATTGGCGTTCATAAATTCCGCCATCTTTGCATTGCGCAACAGTACGATACCGGCCAAGACCTTGACCCCGTAGGGACGAACGGCTTTCATAAAACTCGCGAACATCTCTGGGTTGTATACCGCTTGTGTCTGAAAAAAATTGGCGCCGGCCTTGACCTTGACTTCGAATTTCGCCAATACCGGGCCGACCAAGTCGGCTTCCGGCGTTGCAGCCGCGCCGATGGCAAACGCGGTTGAGCCATCCAGCCTATTGCCCGCCATATCATGCCCTTCGTTCAATCCTTTTACGAGCTGCATAACCTGGACGGAATCAAGGTCATAGACCGGCTTGGCCTCTTTATGGTCCCCGACCGTCGGATAGTCCCCCGTTAAACAGAGAATATTTCTGATTCCAAGGATATGGGCGCCCAGCAGATCGGACTGCATGGCAATGCGGTTGCGATCACGGCAGGTCAACTGCATCACCGGGTCGTGCCCCAGTTCATACAGCATCCGACAGACGGGCAAGGACCCTGCGCGAACGACCGCGGCGGTATTATCCGTCACGTTCACGCCATGAACTCGACCGAGCAACTGCTTCGCATTGTCCAAAATCCCGGTGATGTTCGTTCCCTTCGGGGGGTTGTACTCGACCGTCACCGCAAATTGCCCCTGGTCCAATACCTCTTTCAGTCTCTTTGGTTCGCGGCTCATACTGTTGTCCTCACCTGATTCTCTGATTCTTCCTTCACCACTGAGAATTTAGCGCACGGACGACTCCATCGTATGCTGGCAGCGAGCAAGGGATCCCCCGATCGACTAAGAACTCAGTCTTTGTCTTTTCCCTATCTTACTACCCTCTCACTCTTGGGCAAGGCGAGGAGAATACTCCACATTGCGCGCATCCAACGAGGGTCACCGATCTCACCCGCCCACCCCGCGGATACCAGAGTCTCCACTGTCCCTGTGACCGCGCGTTGGGCGAGCGCTGGAGTATCCCCCTTGACTTAGAACGTATCGTCCTCTTTGTCTCCCCTTCTTTCACTCACCGTTGTAGGAGGATCGCGGGCTCCCCACTGCGCGCATTGACCGAGCACAGCCGATTTCGTCCATACACCATGCCTCGTCCAACCTCTCTAACAATCGGCTCGTGCACGGGCAGCGAGCAAGGGAGCCCCCGGTCCTCCTACAACATTCCCCCGCTTCGCTTCGCCGACTCCACCGTATTGTCGAGCAGCATGGCGATGGTCATCGGCCCGACTCCACCGGGAACGGGGCTGATCCAACCGGCCTTTTGACTCACGGGATCAAAGTCGACATCGCCGCACAGTTTGCCATCGGGCAGTTTGTTCATCCCGACATC